>JASHXJ010000533.1 GCA_030043595.1 Trebonia sp. | reverse complement strand
CGCTCGTCGATGGCACGAGCCCGCAGGACGTGCTCGCCGGGTTCAGGAGTCCAGGCGAACTGCCAGCGCACCCACGCGCCGGGTATACCGGGCGAGCCCAGTTCCGCGGGCCGCCAGGGACCGTCGTCGATGCGGTACTCGACGGCGGCGATCGCATTCTCCCCGGCGAACGCGCGTCCCCGGATCAGCTGCGGTTCCGGCCGGAGCCGGGCGGGCCACGGCAGCTCCACCAGTGCGGCAGCCGGCAGGGTGGTGATCGCCGGCCCGCGCGCCGGGCCGTCGGCCGGATAGCGGGGACCGATCAGCACATAGTCCTCGGTGTTCCACGGCACGTACAGCGGTTCCCTGCTCACCTCGATCCGGGCGAGCCACTTGATGCTGGCGGCCCCGAGCCAGCCAGACACCACGGCGCGGGCGGGGAATCCGTGATCAGCCGGCAGGATCTCCCCGTTCATGGCCAGCGCGACCAAGGTGTCGTCGGCCATCGCCTTGGCCACCGGCATCGGCCTGCGGGCCCGGATCTCATCAAGCGACTCGGGCATGACCTCCCGCACGCCGGGCGTGAGACCAGCCGGCTCAAGCAGGTCACGAAGCCGCACACCGGTCCACTCGGCCGTGCCGGCCGCACCACGACCCCACTGAGTGCCCTCGAACGTGCACCCGAACTCGCTGCCGAGCAGCACCCGGCGGTTACCCGCACACTCGATGGTGCGGATCACCGAAACCAGCGGGAACCGGTTCCACAGCTCGTCGTAGCTGTAGGCGACCGGCCGGCGCACGCCATCACCCTCGATGCGAAGCGTCCACGCCGCGACATCCACATGCGGAGCGGGCGCGTGACTGCGGATGTAGAACCGGTCGTTCGGGACAAGATAGCCCGGCATCCGATCCGGGCGGGTGCCGTAGTCCAGCCCGGTGCCGGTGTCCTCCATCAGCTCCGGCGGTGTCGGCTTGACGACCTTGCGGCCGGCCGGCGAAGCGACGCCGGCCCCGGCCCGGCTGGATGCGGATGTCATGGATCTCCCCCCGCACGAGCCGCGCGGGAGTGCGCCCTGGAATCGGCAGCCATATTCACCATATTGCTCACGATGGCCCCTATCGAATCTCACATCACTGCACGACCCGCAGTCACTGGCGTTTGGGGGCGAAGCGACGGTCCGTTCGGATGAAAAATCTTCTTTCTTCCGAACGAAGGGTGGCTTCTGTTCACGCGTAATCCAGCGGCGGCGGCCAGCACGGAGCGGGCCCAGGGCCCGGTTCGCCGCACAAGGTCCACCCAGGGTGAAGGGCGGTACCGCGGGTCAGGCCGGCGTGATCGGGACGCTGGCCTCGGCGGTGTAGACCGCGAAGGTGAAGGACTCCTGGAAGTACAGCTCGACATCCTCCGCGTCGTGGGACAGGTAGCCGATCGCGAGATCCTCCCCCAGGCGGAACTCGTAGTCGCCACCGCGGCAGGACACCACCAGGGCGCCGTCGATCGCCGGCGCCCAGACGATCTGGCCGTCGATCAGGCGTGCCAGATGCTCGCGGATGGGGTAGCCATGGTCGGAGGTCTCACTGACCGCCGTGTAGGCCTCCGCGGACAGCAGCAGCGAGTACGGTCCGCCCACGCCCGCCAGCCGCAGCGCGGACAGCGCCCGGCTGACCGCGTCCGGGTAGTCGCGGACCTCGTGCGGCAGCCCGATCGCCGGATTCGACGACGCTTCCCTGATCCCGGTGATCCGCGCGGCGCCGTAGCCGTCGAAGACCGCGCGATCCTCGGCGAACGCGATCTTCTTCGCGGCGTCCTTCACCGGCTGCCAGTCGGCGTCAAGGGCGCCCCGCTCCACGGCGTCGATCTCCGCGCGCGCCAGCCTGAACGGCACCTGCAGCTGAACAACCGGCCGCCAGGCCCGCAGCCCGGCGGTAATCCCGTCGCCGGGCGGATCGATCGGGGTGAGGTGGCCTGTTCCGAGGCCCGCCAGCGTGGCCCCGCCAGGCCCGGTCACGTCCGCTACCCGCCGGGCGGCGGCGTGCAGTGCGAACGTGCGCCTGGCCTCGTCCTCGATGCTCGCCCACGCTGCGTCCGATACCGGTGCGAGTTCGCGGTGCAGGTTGTTCATCGCAGTCCCTTCAGCGAGCCGATGTTGAGCGAGCCGAGGCGAGCGCCGGCCTGCCCCTCGGGCGGATCGGGCAGCTCATCGAGGAAGTCCGCGGACGGGGCGAAGAACAGGCCGCCGGTGACCGCAGTGGAGAAGTCGAGGATCCGGTCCGTGTTGCCTGGCGGCCGGCCGAGGAACATGTTCCGCAGCATCAGCTCGGTGACCGCGGGTGAGGCGGCGTAGCTGATGTAGTACGTGCCGAACTCGCCGCGCCCCGGCTCGCCGAACGGCATGTTCGCCCGCACGATCTTCAGTTCTTCCCCGTCCGGCCCGGTCACAGTATTGAGCGCGACGTGCGAGTTGGCCGGCTTGAGCTCGTCAGGGAACTCGATATCGTCCAGCTTGGTGCGGCCGATCACCCGCTCTTGCTCCTCGACCGGCAGCGCGTTCCACGCGGGGATGTCGTGCAGGTACTTCTGCACGATGACGTAGCTGCCCCCGGCGAAGTCCGGGTCCTGATCGCCGACGATGGCGGCCGTGACGGCTGTCCGCCCGCCTGGCGATTCGGTTCCGTCGACGAAGCCGATCAGGTCACGCTCGTCGAAATACCGGAAGCCGTGCACCTCGTCGGCCACCGTCACCGCCCCGGAAAGCCGCGCCATCACCTGAGCCGCGAATTCGAAGCACAGGTCCATCCGAGTCGCGCGGATATGGAAGAGCAGGTCGCCCGGCGTGGCGGGCGCCCGGTGCCGCGGACCCGCCAGCTCAGCGAACGGGTGCAGCTCCGCGGGGCGCGGGCCGCCGAACAACCGGTCCCAGGCTCGCGAGCCGATCGCGGCGACACACGCCAGCCCGGCGTCCGGGATCCGGAAGCCGACCGAGCGCTGCAGGCCCGCCAGGTCGGACAGCAGGTCCCGCGCGATCTCCTCGCTGCCTGGATTCAGCGTCAGCACCAGGAAGATGGCGGCAGCGGTCAGCGGGCTCAGCACCGGCTGCGGTTCCGGCTGGGACGGCAGTGGCACGAACGGACCCCCTTCGGTCTTGGCCGCACACTAGCCTCCCACACGTCGCTCACTGGAGTCAGGCGGGTCGGGTGCGCAGGGTGAGGTGCTAATAGCATCGGTCGCAAGGGGGCTCGTGCGGAGACGGAGGAAGCTCATGACCGGCGGAGTCGGCGCGAACGAAGAAGGCATCATCACCAAGCTCAGCCCGCGAACGGTCAGCGACACCGTCACGCGCCTGACCGGCATGGTGGCTGCGAAGGAGATGAAGGTCTTCGACGTGATCGACCAGGCGGCCGAGGCGCGCAAGGTGGGCATGGACTTGCGCGAGACCGTGCTCGTGATCTTCGGCAGCCCGGTCGCGGGGACGCCGGTGATGGACGCCGTGCCGCTGTCCGCGCTCGACCTGCCGCTCAAGATCCTGGTGTGGGACGACGCGGGTCAGACGAGGGTGTCCTACTACGCGCCGGCCACGCTGGGCGCCAGGCATCACCTCGGCGCCGACCTGGAGGCCAGGCTCGCGGGCATCAACCCGCTGACCGACGCGCTTGTCGCCCCTGACGGCATTGCCAATAGTTAAGAAAAAGTTAGGAAAACGATTGTTCCGCTGCACAGGGTGAGTTAGCGTCCCTCACGTGAGGGGGACCGACGCGTTGCTGACGGCACGGCTGGCAGCAGGGGACGATCACGCGCTGGCCGAGGTCTTCGACCGCTTCGGCGCCGTGGTGTACGGCGCCGCGGTCGGCGTTGTCGGCGACGGCAGCGCCGCACAGGACGTCGTGCAGGACGTTTTCGTGGAGCTGTGGCGCCATCCAGACCGGTATGACCCGGACGCCGGGTCGCTGCGCACGTATCTGCTCGTGCTGGCGAGGAACCGGGCGGTGGACACGGTGCGCAGCGAGCTGCGCCGGATCGCCCGCCAGCAGCGGCATTTCAGGCTGACGCCCGGCGAGCCGCCCCGGTCGCCGGGCGAGGAGGTGCTGACCGCTGACGTGGCCAGCACGGTCAGGGAAGCCATCAGGCGACTGCCCGACGCGCAGCGCCGGGTGATCGAGCTCGCCTACTTCGAGGGCATGACCTGCCGGGAGGTGGCGCTCGCGGCGGGTATCCCGGAAGGCACCGCCAAGTCGCGATTGCGGCTCGCGCTTGCGAAACTGGAAACCGTGCTTGACCGTCAGCTTCTGGAGTCCCCGTGACCGCGGCCCCGGCCCCCGCCGGGGGCGAGCTGCCCGCCGGCCTGCGCGCTCGCGTGCTCGAGGCGTCGCGGCGTGCGCGGGCGGCTGGCCGCAGCGTCCCTGAGGTATCGGAAATCGCCCCCGTCGAGGCGTTCAGGCGCGCGGCTGACGCCCTGTACGGGACCCTGCGCGCACTGAGCGGCGAAGACTGGCGGCGGCCGGCGATCCGCGATCTCGACGTGCAGGGCCTCGTGGGTCACCTGACCGGGGTAGAGCACGACCTGCAGCGTGCCCTGGCAGGCGACCCAGCTGTCGGCCGCGCCGGGCACGTCGAGTCCACGCAGGGCGCGGCGGTCCGGCAGGCTGGCCGCAGTCCGGCCGAGACTCTCGGGGAATGGCACGACGCGGCGGCTGACACGCTGACCCAGGTGGCCGAGCGCGACGGCACCAGCGCCATCATCGCGCTGCACGGCCTCGAGCTGCCGCTGAACGCATGGCTGGTGGCCAGGGCATTCGAGCTCTGGACGCACGAGAACGACATCCGCCTCGCGTCCGGGCTGCAGGCCGCGGTGCCGGACGCGGCGACACTGACCCTGATGACGCGGCTGGCGGTCGGCCTGCTGCCGCACGCCGTGGCTGGCACCGGGCTGGGCCGGGCTGCGCGCGTGCACCTGGTGCTGACCGGGCCCGGCGGCGGCACCTGGGATGTCGAGGTAGGCGATGGCGGCGCGATCGTGCCCGATCCGGCCCGGGCAAGCATCGTCACCGACGCGGCCGGCTTTTGCCGGCTGGTCGCCAACCGGGCCAGTCCCGCTGGAATGGAACTGCACATCACCGGCGACCAGCCCGCGGCGGCGGGGGTCCTGGCGGCCGCCGCGTCGCTGGCGCTCGACTAAGCCCCGGCCAGGGACTGATCCGGGACCGCCTCCCGCGGCGTATTCATCCCAGAGCGCGCGCAGTGAGCGCGCGAGGCCAGACGGAGGGGTACCGACTATGAGTGTGCTCGTGACAGGGAAATTCCAGGGCGACACGGCTAAGTTCCGCCAGTCGCTGACCGACCGGGCCGGCGAGTTCGAGAAGATCGCCGCCGCGGCCCGCGCCGTAGGCGGGATCCACCACCGCTACGGCATCGGCGACGGCTTCGTGCTCATCATCGACGAATGGCAGTCGGTGGAGCAGTTCCAGCAGTTCTTCTCCAACCCCGACCTGCAGGCGTTCATCGGGACGATCGGCGCCGACCCTGGCCCGCCGGAGCTGACGATCTGCGAGGCTGTTGCGTCGCCCGATCAGTACTAGCCCGGGCGTCCGCCGGCAACCGCGTCCGGCCCGCTTGACCTCGGGTGACGGCAGGAGGGGAACAGCGATGCCATGGCTGGCATCGCGGGCACCGGCACCTGGACCGTGGTTGAGCGGAATCCCGCGCTGGGCCTGGCGTTTGAGGCCGGCCTCCCGGCCGGCCTCAAACGGATCAGCGCTGGCAGCATGGAGGCATGCCAGAGCACGACGCCGCGCCGCTGGCCGGCCTGCGGATCCTGGAGATCTCTAGTTTCATCGCCGCGCCGCTCGGCGGGATGACGCTCGCTCAGCTCGGCGCGGAGGTCATCCGCATCGATCCCATCGGCGGCGCGGCGGACGTCACCCGGTGGCCGCTGGCGCCGTCGGGCACGAGCCTGTACTGGACCGCCCTGAACAAGGGCAAGCGCTCCGTCACGCTCGACTTCCGCTCCGACAGTGGCCGCGACACCCTGGCGGATCTGGTGGCCGGCTCCGGCCCGGACGGCGGGATCGTGCTCACCAACGCCAGCTACCCGTGGCTGGCCTACGAGGCGCTCGCCGCCCGCCGGCCTGACCTCATTCACCTGCAGATCACCGGCCGCCACGACGGCGGCGCCGCCGTGGACTACACGGTCAGCGCCGCGACCGGCTTCCCGCTGGCGACCGGCCCCGAGGGCACGCTGGGGCCGGTCAACCACGTGCTCCCGGCATGGGACGTGGCCTGCGGCCTGTACGCGGCGGTCGGGCTGCTGGCCGCCGAGCGGCACCGGCGCCGCACCGGTGAGGGGCGTGCGATCACGCTGCCGCTGGCGGACGTGGCGCTCGCCGTCACCGGTCACCTGGGCTTCCTCGCGCAGCCGCAGCTGACCGGGGCCGGGCGCCCGCGGATCGGCAATCACCTGTACGGAGGCTTCGCCAGGGACTTCCGAACGGAGGGCGGTGACTCCGTCATGGTCGTGACTCTCACCGCGCGGCACTTCGCCGACCTGGCCGCTGCCACCGGGCTAACCGAGACGTTCGGCGAGCTGCAGCGCCTGCTCGGTGCCGACTTCGCGCTCGACGGCGATCGCTACCAGCACCGCGAGGTGATCGCGGCGCTGCTCGCGCCCTGGTTCGCCCGGCACGCGGTCAGCGAGATCGCCGCCGCGTTCGCCGGGACCTCGGTGCTGTGGGAGCGTTACCGGACGTTCGCCGAGCTGGCCGCGGATCCTGAGCTGCTGCGTAATCCGCTCGTCCGGATGATCGACCAGCCGGGCGTGGGCCGCGTGCTCGCCACCGGGAGCCCGCTCGCGCAACCCGGCGCCGGCGACATCGCGCCGGCGCCGGTGCTCGGCGCGGACACCGCGGCGGTCCTCGGCGAGTTTCCCGGCACGGCCATGAGCGCGGACACCGGATCTGATAACAGCAAGACAGAGACAGAGGCAGCAAGAGGGGGATCATGCGACGGCTGACGGACACCGATGGGCTCACCGAATTCCAGCGCGACATCCTGCGCACTGTCCGCGACTTCGTGGACGCCGAGGTGCTCCCTGCCGCGACGGAACTCGACCACGCCGACGCCTACCCGGACGCGCTTGTGCAACGGCTGCGCGACATCGGTGTGTTCGGGCTGACGATCGGCGAGGAATACGGCGGGATCGGCGAGTCCCTGCTCACTTACGCCCTGGTGGTCGAGGAGCTGTCCCGCGGCTGGATGAGCCTGTCCGGGATCATCAACACCCACTTCATCGTCGCCTACCTGATCATGACCCACGGCACGCAGGAGCAGAAGGACTACTTCCTGCCCAGGATGTCGTCCGGCGAGATCCGCAGCGCGCTGTCCATGTCCGAGCCCGGCCTCGGCTCCGACGTCGCCGCGATCCGCACCGCGGCCCGCCGGGATGGCGCGGACTACCTGCTGGCCGGCCAGAAGATGTGGCTGACCAACGGCGCCACGTCCAACCTGGTCGCCGTGCTGGCGCGGACCGAGGAGGGCCAGGTGCAGCCGCACCGAAACCTGACCGCGTTCCTGGTGGAGAAGGACCCCGGGTTCGGCGAGACCCGGCCGGGGCTGACCGTGCCCGGCAGGATCCACAAGATGGGTTACCGGGGCGTGGACACGACCGAGCTGATCCTGGACGAGTGCCGGGTCCCGGCCAGCCGCGTGCTTGGCGAGGCGCCTGGCCGCGGCTTTTACCAGGTGATGGACGGCATCGAAGTCGGCCGTGTCAATGTGGCCGCGCGCGGCTGCGGTGTGGCCTTGCGCGCATTTGAGCTAGCGGTGGGATACGCGCGAAGTCGTCGCTCGTTCGGGAAAATTATTGGCGAGCACCAGGCAATCTCCTTCAAGCTTGCCGAAATGGCCACAAAGACAGTCGCAGCCCACCAGATGATGGTGCTGGCCGCGCGGCGCAAGGGGGCGGGCGGACAGTCTGACGTGGAGGCCGGCATGGCCAAGTACCTCGCCGCGGAGTACTGCAAGGAGGTCGTCGAGGACTCCCTGCGCATTCACGGTGGATACGGCTATTCAACTGAGCACGAGATCGAGCGGCTCTACCGGGACGCCCCGATGCTGCTCATCGGCGAGGGCACCGCCGAGATCCAGAAAATGATCATCGGCCAGCGCATCGTCCGGGGCTACGAGATCAGGCCATGAAACGCCTGAGGCACCCAGCAGCGGACAAAACTCGATGTCATCGATTGCAACTCAGTTAATATCTGTGGCTTTTCACTCAGCCGCTGCTCTGGCGCCTCTATAACCGGGGGTGTTGTTCATCACACCCTGCCCCTAGGAGGGTTCGGCATGCGTATACTCCACCGCCCGATCCGGGCTGGCGGCGCGGCCGTGCTCGGGCTGGCGACGATCGCGGCTACCGGCGCGTTCGCCTCCGCCCACGCAGCGACCACGGCCCCATCGGCACTCACGACACGGTTCACAACGCTCACCAATAGCCTGCCCGCCACCACGGACAGGCAGGCCGGCGCCTACACGGCGTCCAGCATGTCGGTCGAGGTCGCGCTGGCCCCGCGGAACGAGGCGGGGCTGACCAGGCAATTGCAAGCCGAGTACACCGCGGGCAGCGGCCAGTACCACCAGTGGCTGGCAAGCGGGCAGTTCGACGCGCGGTATGCGCCCACCGCCACCGAGCGCGACGCGCTCACCGCATACCTGCGCGGCCAGGGCCTGACGGTGGCGGCGACCGCCTCGCCGTTCCTCATCCGCGCCACCGGGTCGAGCGCGAAGATCACGGCCGCCTTCCGCACGGCGCTGAGCTACTACGTCGATCCCCGCGGCGTGCGCTACTACTCCAACTCGGCGGCGGTCAGTCTCCCCTCGTCTCTGGCGGCGGGCGTGCTCGGCGTGATCGGCCTGACCAACACCGTCCGGTCGAGCTCGGAGATCGTCGGGCCGACGACCAACGGCGTCAAGACCGAAATGGCCGCTGAGCACGGCTCGCCGAGCAGCTGCGAGACCGGCTACGTGACGACCACGCAGCTGTTCGATTACGTCAACAACGGCACCAGCTTCCCGTACGGGTACGGCGGCGGCCCCGACTGCGTGGGCCTGACCCCGTCGCAGACCAACTCCATCTACGACGCGCCGGCCGCCAGCCCGAGCACCGAGGGCGCCGGCGTCAGCGCCGCTGTCTTCGAGCTCTCCGCGTACCAGACGTCCGACATCGACACGTGGGCGCGGTACTTCTACGGTCCCTTCTACAAGCCCGACCTGACCAACGTCACGATCGACGGCGGACCGCTGGACCCGGTGTGCCCGGCCGGCGACACCTGCCCGGCCGAGTACAACGGCTACGCCGGCGACATCGAGGTCGACGCTGACATCGAGCAGGAGATGGCGATCGCCAAGGACGCGCACATCTACGTCTACAACGCGCCGAACGACTACACCGGCCAGACCGAGCTCGACGAGTACTCCGCGATCGCCGACCAGGACATCGTGTCCACCGTCAGTTCCAGCTGGGGGGTGTGCGAGAACGATGTCACCGCCGCTTACGCCCAGGCCGAGAACACGATCTTCGAGCAGATGTCCATGCAGGGCCAGAGCATGTTCAACGCCGCCGGCGACACCGGCGCGTTCGACTGCATCCGCTCCGACGGCACGACGATCGTCAACGTCGAGGACCCGGCGACCCAGCCGTGGGTGACCAGCGTCGGCGGCACGTCGCTGGAGAGCTACAACCCCGGCACCAACCCGTCCCCGGCGTACCCCGCGAACGGCGCGGAGACCGTCTGGAACGTCGACAACCTGTGCAGCGACCAGCCGGCCGCGCCGGACAACGACCAGCTGGGCGGCCTGGAGTGGTGCGCGCTGACCGGGGCCGGCGGCGGCGGTTCCAGCCAGTACTGGGGCCGGCCCTTCTACCAGACGGGCCCGGGCGTGAACAGCCGCTACACCACGTACGGCAACGGCTCGACGAACTGCTCGCTCGCCGCGGTCGGCACGCCGTGCCGCGAGGTGCCTGACGTCTCGGCCAACGCGGACGAGTACACCGGGTACGCCGAGTACTGCACGGGCAGCTCGAGCACCCCGTACAGCGTCTGCGCGCAGATCAGCTCCGCCAACGGCTGGTTCGGGATCGGCGGGACCAGCCTGTCCACGCCGCTGTGGGCCGCGCTGATCACCGACCGGGACAGCTACCAGGGCCACCGCACGGGCAACATCAACCCGCTGGTGTACACCTGGCTGCGCACCGACCCGAGTGAGTACTTCCACGACATCACCGGGATCGGCCCGCTGCAGAAGGCGGCCACGAACAACGGCCTGTTCCCGACGACGCCTGGCTACGATGAGGCGACCGGCGCCGGGACACCGGTGTTCGACGCGATCATCACCGGCTGACCGGTGAGCGCCCGGGGGGCGGGGCAGGCCCCGCCCCCCGGGCGTCTGGCTCTGAGTCCGGGCTCGGCACCGCGAGCCGACGGAAGGCTACAGTCAGCGCGGCCCGCATGGCCTGGGTGGACCGCATACGGAAGAAACCCGTCAGGCACCGCTCGCGCAGGTGTCCCTCGTGCCAGCCGGGAAGGCTGAGCAGCGCGCCGTCCTGCTCGACATGGTCCGGGAACAGCTCGAAGATCGTCCGGCTGCTGATCCCCGTCTCGCCGCGCTCGAGCAGCTCCGTGATCGCCTGCCGGGACAGCGCGGCCGCCTGCGCAGCGCGGAAGGCGCCTTCGGCTCCTGCGAGCATGGACCAGTCTCCCCAGAGCCGGTACGTGCGGCCATCCTGGCCGGCGCTCACCACGAGGGAGTGCTTGTTGAAGTACCCATGGAGCACCCCCGCCGAGTACTGCGCCACGCTGCTGGCGAGCAGGGTGCGGTAGCGGGCGAAGGCCACGGTTCGTTCGGGATAATCAATGCCTTTGACCCCGCTGGCGAGGATCCTTTCCTCGTCGGTGGCCGCCTCGAACGCCGTCTGCGGGTCGGTGACGGGCGGCGTGCCCGGATCGCGCGCGGGCAGCAGCCGGCCAGTGCCATCCCCGGCCGGCTGGGGGCGATAGTAGCCGGGGCCGTGCAGGTGCGGCTGCGCCCGCACGGTGAGCGCGGCGAGCTGGTCGCGGTGCGGCACGGGGAACCGGGAGCCCGCCAGCCACTCGGCGTACCACTGCATGACCTGCGTCTTGTTGATCAGGTGCCCGGCGGCGAATGAGTCCTGCAGGAAGTGGTCGGCGTAGCCCGCGTACACACGGGCCCGGGTGCGCAGCGCCTCGCGCTCGCCGCGGTCGCGGGAGGCCGCTTCCCCGATCAGCTCCCTGGCCGCCAGGTGGAAGTGCTGCCAGCGGTACCAGGAGAACGGGGCGAAGTGGCCGGCGTTGCGCGCGACGACCGCCGGAAAGCGCTCCCAGGGCGGTATCCCGCAGCGGCTGCCCAGCCTGGCGATCTGGAAGCCTTCGAGGATTTCGGCCATCGAGCCGAAGCCCGGGTATGTCAGGGCGCCGGTGAGCCGCGGCCGCGGGCCTGGCGGCAGGCGGGAGATCCGCCGCAGTTCGGTGATGTTCCAGGCACGGACCGACTGCAGGATCGGCAGGAGATAGCGGGCCGGCGCGTTCTCGACATCGGCCGGGCGGGAGAAGTAGTCGGCCAGGATGTTCAGCTCGCCGACCGCGACGACCAGCCCGCTGCCCGGCAGCCGGAGGGTCTGCGCGCCGGGATAGCTGGCCTGCACCCGGTCCTCGTCGACGTTCCCCGGATCGCGCCCCAGCTCGGTGAGCAGTGCGCGGCATGCCGCCAGCATTGCTGACCCGGCGGGATCGCCCGCGGCAGCCCGCACGGCTGCCGGGTCGGCGGTGCCGAGGACGAAGTGCTCCCAGGACATCACCGGAACACGCTACTACCCGGCGTGCGCCTGGCTACGCGGCAGCGATGCGCGGGGCGTCCAGGTAGACCACGTCGCTGGCGGCCTGTGCCAGCAAGTGCGACAGGCTGTCCCAGCGGCTCGCCACGGTGACCCGGACACCGCGGCCGGCCAGGTGCGCCGCGGCGTGGCCGAACACGCCGTCGCCTGAGCCGATCACGACGTGCGAGAACCTGGCCGCCACGTCCTCGTGCAGCAGGACGTCGAGCAGCTCCCGGTCCGCGCCGTCACGCCCGGACCTGACCAGGTATCGCGCGTGCGGCCAGCCCCGTGCCGCGTTCAGCAGGCCCAGATGGCTGGCCGCCATCACGACCTGGTCGTCCGCGTGCACGCCAAGGCGCGCCACGTAGGCTCGCTGCACCGCCTTGACCTGGCGCATGGTCGGGATCCCCGCGGCGGCGAGGTTCTCGATGTCGACCGCGTGGAGCGTGCGCACGGGGAACCGCCATCTGGCGGGCGGCGACTGGCGTGGCCGCCAGCCTCCGATGGTCGTGGTCGTCGGTTGCACTGCCACCTCCTTCGCGATTCCCCCCGTGTCTAGTTCGGTACCCGTTTCTCCATGCGTCAATCGCATGGGGCTCCATGCATCACGACCGTGGATCGTGGGTACAGTGCACGCTGTGAACTTGCCCGCGGTCCGCGATGAGCTGGTCGTCACGCTGGAGCAGACCCTGCGCCTGGCGCGACGGCTCGCGGACGACGCGCGCGACCACGGCGTGCCCGCAACCGAGCTCGTGGCGCAAGCCACCATGCTCGAACGGCTGGATCAGCGACGGGAGGAACTGATCGGCCAGCTCCGGCGCACCGCGAGCGCTGGAATGCGCGCCACCGCGCCGGCGCCGCCGATCCGGTCGGTCGTGCTGCAGGCCCTTGACGAGCTCGAGTGGCCGCAGAACGCCGGCTTCCTCGAGGAGTACCTGTGGGCCAAGCGCCAGCTGCAGCTGGAGAGCCGGGCGTTCGCCTCACTGCGCCGCGACGAGCGGCGGGCGTGGCGCCGCGCCCCCGGCGCCCGGGCGGCCTACGTCGTCCCGGCGCTCAACCCGGATGGCTCGGCGAACCCTCGCTGGCTGACCAGCTCGGCATGGGAGCTGGAGCGACGAGTCGTCGCCTCACCGGAGACCGAGCGCCTCCTGGACCTGCAGAAGATCTTCGCGCTGCGGGTGCGCGGTTCCCGCGGCCCGCTGGGCACGCTGCTCGAACGGTACGCCGAGCAGATCCTGGCTATCGAGCCGCCGCCGGTTTCTGCGACGATCGCGCAGACCAGGGCGTGGCGGCTGCACGTACGCACGCACGTCACGGCCCTGATCGAGCAGATCCGCGCGCGGGACGACGCGCACCGGGCGCGGATCGCGCGGCGGCTGGCCAGGCTTTCCGAGCATGACCGGGTGTGGGGCCGGGAGAGCCTTACCCCGGTCACCGGGGCTGCCGCGGTGGTCCCGCCGCCCCGGTTACGTCGGTGGCTCCGGGTACCTCGGCGGCCCCGGTCGCCCCGGTCCCCTCACCCCGTGTGGCGGGTCAGGAACGCTAGCGTCGTGGTGTTGAACTCCTCGACGTTCTCGTAGATGGCCGCATGTGAGCAGTCCTCGAAGATGACAAGCTCGGAGTCCTTGATCGCCTCGGTGAGCGGCCCCGCGAACCGGGTTGAGGTCGCCACGTCATGCCGTCCGAACGTGACCTGGGTTGGCGCCTGGATCTGGCCGAGCACCGCGGTGGCATCGTGCGAGAGCACGGCACCGGACTGGCGCAGAAAGGCGTCGACCGGCGCCATCGGGCGGCTGCGCACGAAGTCGGCGAGTGAGTCGATGTACTCCGGCTTCGCGGCGTACAGCTCAGGGGTGAAGCAGTAGGGGAAAATGCCCTCGATGACCATGTCGGTGACGCTGTCCAGCGCCCTGGCTATGGTCCGCCATATCTCCACGACGGCCCGCAGGTAGGGGTCGGTCGCGTGCCACGCGCTGTGCAGCGACAGGGATTTCACCAGTGCGGGGTACTTCGCCGCGAGCCACATGCCGGTCGCCGCGCCCAGGGAAACCCCGCTGACGTGCGCGCTCTGGATCCCCGTGGCATGCATGAAGGCCGCGACGTCGTCGGCGAATAGTTCGGTTGTGTACGTGCCGTCCGGCTTGCCGGACAGGCCGGCGCCGCGCAGGTCCACGGTGTAGCAGGTGAAGTGCTTCGCGTAGTCCGCTACCTGAAACGCGTAGCAGGCCTGGTCGGCCGCGAGGTAAGGGATGAGGACGAGCGGCTCGCCCTCGCCGGTGACCTCGTAGTAGATCTCGATGTTGTTCGCCTGCACCAGCGGCATCGTCGCCTCCCCGGATCCGGCGGCCCGACTGCCGCCCGGCTACTCCTGGGACCGATCTTGCCCTAGGCCCGCCCCGGCGCGCCACAGGCACTTCACGCTGTGGCCCGCGATGCCGTGGGCGTCCTTGCGGAGGATTAAGACGAGATCGTCGAAGTCGCCCTTCTTGGCGCCTGCGAGAAACGCGCGCCACTCCGCTGCGGTAAATTTCGGGACGGGACTGTCGGGATCGCCCGTGTTGCTTATGATTATGAACTCGCCCTGGCGGGCCACACCTACGCATGAACCCAGATCGCAGGTACTTGACGTGCGCCAGGAAACCTGATCTGGAGCAACCGAGTATATGGACATTAATACCCTTTCGTTTGGGGTCGGGGTACAATAGCCTAGTTTACTCGTTTAGATAAGCCTTCTTCTTATATTCCAGTAGCTGCACCGACTCTGGCGGGCTCAGTGCCAAGTCGCACTGTTGCTCAAAGGCTTCCCTGTACCGCGCCAATTCGGCCGGGTCGTCGGGGTACAGGTCCTTGGTCATGGTTTCCACAAAGACGACCTGTGATGGTTCAGCGCCGCTGAACTCCAGAATGACAAACATTATATCGGCTGCAGGGTACGCGCCGGCCGCGAAAGGAATAACCTGCACTGTGGCCTTGCCAGCCTGGGCGAGTTCTACAATCCTGGCGAGCTGGGCAGCCATGAGCGCGGCACTACCGACCTTGCGGTGCAGAACAGCCTCATCGAGAAGCACGTGATAGCGCGGCGCAGCCTCCGTCTCAAGCAAATGCTGCCTGCGAAGCCGGGCCGCAACGCGATCCTGCACGATCTTCTGGTCGATTCCCGGAAGCACGGCCTTGATGGTCGCGCGGGCATAGTCCTCGGTCTGCAGCAAAGAAGGCACGTAGTGCATCGCGTAATGCGTGATCGTGGCTGCCTTGTGCTCCAGCCCGATGTAGGGGTACAGGTCGAGGTCCTCGTACTGAGTCCACCAGCCCTCGTCGCGCGCCTGCTGGGCAAGGTCCACCAGCTTCGCAGTGCCAGCTTCATCCAGGCCGTAGATGGCGCACAGTTCGCGCACGTCCTGCAAGGACGGACTGAGTGCTGCTGTCTCCATCCGGCTGATCTTGTCGGGAGGGCACCCGAGCTTAGCGGCGACCTCTTCGACCGTCATGCACAGCCCGGTACGTAGCTTGCGCAGGCGTACCCCAAAGTCTTGCTGGGGCAGGGTCGGACTCCCACCGGTCACCGTATCTCGCCCCTTTAAGAACTGAACTGCTGCCGCTGACTGTTCAGGGAAAGATTCTTCCTCTGCATCTGCACACCATACCCCACGGCCTTTGCCGCCGCCTTCCACTGCGCGCAGGGACCTGCGCTCCAAGCAGTGACCTGATTGTCAGGCGTTGTCAGGCGTGAGACTCCAGCTACAGGTGCGGCTACAGATGATCGAACAGGCCTTCCTTTGCCCCCGCGAGGAACTCCTGCCACTCAGCGCGGGTAATCGTGAGCGTCCAGTGGGGCGCGACGGAAGAGCGAACCATCACTGCTTCGCCCAGCGCGGCGACCTCGACGCACGTTCCTGCATCGCAGGGTCTTCCCCCATGCCACGTCGGTCCACCTGCTGACTCATCACTCACTGTGCCCCCAGCAATCATCCGGACTTAAGTTACATGCCCGAGATAAACAGCTTCTTCCATCGATGTCAATATATGATTCGACGATGTGGCCAGTGTTGCTCAAGAGAGTGGTGTGACCATGAGTTACAGATCTGCGGGCCGACATGCCTCGCCGGCCCGCAGATCGTCATTTCCTGGCAGTGTCAGGCGACCGCGTGAAGTCGCCGAGCTTGACGTCGGCGAGGAATTCGCTCCACCCGTCAAGGGTAAATTTATATATGGGAGCCTCTGGATTGCTCGTGCTGCCAACAAGCACGAATTCACCATACCGCGCCACGCCTACACAGGCTCCACTCTCGCACTTTTGGGATTTGCGCCATTGCACACCCCTAAGGGATGTCGGATATGTCGACATTCCCATCCTTTCGATCGTTTTTATGGGGAATTGCGCAGCGGGAAATTGGGATATCTATTGGTCGGCGTAACTTCTGCTCATTTCCTCCAGCAACTTTACGGAGTCGCGAGGGCTCAGTGCGACATCACGCTGGCACTCCGCTGCCTCCCTGTAGTACGCCAAGTCGGCGGCACTCTCATAATATTGGCTTTTATTCGGGCCTTCTACATAAACAACCGGTGGCAGCACTGGGTCGCTGAACTCCAGGAACACGAACATGTTATCCCCACTCGGATAAGCACCGACCTTGAAGGGGATTACCTGCACCGTAGTCTTGCCGGCGTGCGCGAGCTCGGTAACCCTGGCAAGCTGGGCCGCCATGACCGAGGCACTGCCGACCTGGCGATGCAGCACCGCCTCATCAAGCAATACACGATAACGCGGTGGATTCTCACGTTCGAGCACATCCTGGCGGCGGAGCCGCGCGTCGACGCGAGACTGGAGGATCTTCGGGTCGATTTGCGGAAGTATGCCCTTGATGATCGCGCAGGCATAATCCCCGGTCTGCAGAAGACCCGGGATGTAGTTCATGTGGTAGCAGGTAATCGAAGAAGCCGCTTGCTCCAGCCCGACATAGGGGTTCAGGTTCAGGTCTTCGTACTGCGTCCACCAGCCCTGTTCTCGTGCCTGACGGGCGAGCTGCATCAGCTCCGCGGCGGCGGACTCAGCGACGTTGTACAAGACGCACAGGTCGCGCACGTCACGCGGAGACGGACGGCGCGCCGCCGTCTCCATCCGGCTGATCTTCGCAGGCGAGCACAGCAGCTTTTCCGCGACATCTTCGACCGTCATACTCAGCTCGGTACGCAGCCTGCGTAGACGCAAGCCTAGCTCGCGCTGACGCAGGGTCGGGCTACCGGTCACAACATCTTGCCCCTCGCCGAACTGAACCGCAGCCAGATGTAGCAGGCTCCCGGTTGGTCCTCGTGCCCTGGTGACCCGCCTCCGGTCCAGGGAGCGGTTCATGCCTTTGGCACGTGCCAGATTTAATCACACACAGTGAGCCAGCACAACGACCACTTTGGGTGACCGGAGTCACCGGGTGAATCGCACCCTGGTCCTGCGCGGCAGCTGGGGACAAGTCATGGCACAAAACTGTGGGCAAGGAACTATCGGCAAACTACTAGTGGCAATTGCCAAATGTATGCGACTCTGGGTGTACCGAGGGTTAAGCCCTCAGCGAACCAGGAGTGCATGACATGACGACATCCCAGCCCATCGACGTCGCGGACGTGATCCGCGAACTCAACGAGTCCAACGAGACGCTCGAGGACCAGTACCTGCGGGCGCGGGAGGCGGCTGACCGGGCCGCCCGCGCCGAGGAGGCCGCGGGCCAGGCGGCGTCCGCCGCCCGGCAGGCGAAGGTCGCGCACCAGGCCATCCAGGCCGAACAGCGGCGGCATGCGCCGTTGCCAAGGCAGCTCATGTTCGCCCTGGTCACCGTGGCACTGGACGGCCTGGCGTGCTACTTCGCCGCGCAGGCACTCGACGGGAGCCAGGACACCACGCTGGTGTGGACAGTCCTGTTCCTGGCCGTCCTGGCGGGCGGTGAAGTCACGCTCGACATCTACCGGGACCGGCACCTGCGGGCCTGGCGCATCCTCGTCGCCTTCCTCGGTGGCTTCGTCCTGCTGCTCGGGGTCCTCCGGCTGAGGTACCTGGCGACGATCGAGGCCGGCGACCCGGTGGCGGCCATGGCGGGCGCGGCCCTGTTCACCGCGGCGACGGCGCTATTCGTATTCGTCGGCTACCGCGCCTTGCGGGCCGCCGAGACACCGCAGGCGTGGCGCGCGCGACGGCGGGCCCGGGCGGCCTACCGGGCAGCACAGGAGGCGCGCGAGTCAGCGGACCGGGACGCGGTGCACCGGGACCAGCTTGTCGACGCCTACCTCAGGCAGATACGGCGCGTGGCACTGCGCGCCTGCCCAACCGCACAGCTGCCGATGCTGGAAGCCGCGGCAAGGCAGCACCTGCAAGGGAAGGGGACCTGAGATGAACGCGCCCGCCCGCGCCGCGGCGCTCGGCGCACTCGCGCTATGCCTTTCAGGCTGCGCGTTCCTCTCGGGGCAGCCGTCGTCTCATAGCGGGACAGACACCCTTCCCGCGGCCCGCCCTTCCGTACTGATCGTCATCACGAACCCTGACTCACCGGCGGCGTTGCGGACAACAGCGTCGCTCATCGCCAGCACAGCACGCACCGGGGAAAGAGTAATCATCCTCGGCGAGGGAGGGGCAACCCTGGCGGCGTCGACCGCCCCGCCTCCCCCGTCTGTGCAGGCCCCAGCACCGCCTGCGCCCCTCGGACAGCAGCCGACCAGCTTCCAGCGGGCCCGCTACGCGACGGCGCTGCGCCAGTACAAGGCCGCCGTGCAAACCGCCGAGGCGACACTCCGCCACCTCCAGCAGGCCGAACTGACCGCATGGGCACTTCGCGTCGTCGCAAGCACGCCCGGAACCTAGCTGACCGCACGACGTGACCAGGCGCCGGACATCGCCGCCAGCCTGGGCACGGCAGCCGCTGACCTGTCAAGCCTTCGGCAGGCCGGCTTCGGTGACGACACGGGAGCCGTCATCGCCATCGTGGGCGTCAGCGAGACCGTGGCCCAGTCGGCTCCGGTGCCACCGGCAGGGCTGCTGGGGAGCACAGTCGTGGTGGCGGACTTTCCGCCCAGCGACAGCGAGGAAGCCGCGTGGCGGGCGAGCCTGATGCAGGCAGGCGCTGCCGGGGTCACCCTGCTCACCACAGCGACCGATGACCAGCTCACCCGGCTCGTCCGGGAGGCTCTCGACGGCGCGATCACGGACACGCTGACGAGTGTCCTGTTCGGCCTCGGTCAGTACAGTCTCAGCGCAGCGGCGCTGCCGCAGCTAGAAAAACTGCTCACGCTGCTGACCGTCGAGTACCCGGACGCGACGGCCACCATCATCGGTTACACCGACGATCTGCCCGCACCAGGCGGGAATCAGCGGCTTTCCCAGTTGCGCGCGCAGGCGGTGGCGGACTGGCTCATCGCACACGCAGTGGCGGGCAGCCGGCTGGAGGTCTTCGGTGCTGGCGACACTGATCCGGTCGCGCCCAATACACCGACCGGGCAGCCCCTCGACCGCCGTGTCGATGTCATCATCGACCCAGCGCCGTCTCCCTAGACCATCAAGAAACCATCAGGTAAACCATCAGGTCAGCCGTCGTTCCGCGGCCCACCGGGTGAGCTGGTGCCTGGAGGACAGCTGCAGCTTCCGCAGCACCGAAGACACGTGGCTTTCCACGGTCTTGACCGAGATGTACAGCTCCCGGGCGATCTCCCGGTACGTGTACCCCTGGGCGATCAGCCGGAGGACCTCACGCTCACGGCTGGTCAGCTGGTCGAGTTCCGGGTCGAAGGACGGCTTGACGTCCTCGGCTGACGGGGCGGCGGCGAACGCGTCCAGCACGAAGCCGGCCAGCCGGTGCGAGAAGACCGCGTCGCCGTCGGCAACCCGGGAGATGGCGTCCGCCAGGTCGGTCGTACTGATCGTCTTCGTCACGTAGCCGCGGGCGCCCGCCCGGATCACCGCGATCACGTCCTCGGGGGCATCCGAGGCGGACAGCGCGAGGAACCGTACCTCGGGGTGCTCCTTCTTGACCGCGGTGATGACAGCCTGGCCCCCGCCGCCCGGCAGGTGCACGTCGAGCAGCACCACGTCGGGAACCAGCCGTTCGATGAGCTCGATCGCCGGCCCGACGTCCTCGGCCTCGCCGATCACCTCGACCTGGCGGCCGAGTTCCGCGCGCACGCCGGACCGGAACAGGCCGTGGTCGTCGACAAGGACCACGCGTGGCGGTGTCGCGCGGACGCGGTCCGGGCCGCTCACCGGGCTCCCCCGCCCGCCCCGGGCTGCGCTGGCGTGGCCGCTGCAGCGGTCCGCGGCATCGTCAGGGTCACCTTCGTCCCCTCGCCCCGGGCCGAGTTCACGATCACCGAGCCACCGTGCCTGGTCATCCGGCGGTGGATCGACTCCGCCAGCCCCTTCCTGTCGGCGGGAACCGCGTCCGGGTCAAAGCCCTTGCCGCGGTCCCTGACGGCCACCTCCGCCTGGTCCGGTTCGACCTCGGCGTACACCGAGATCACGCTGGCGCCCGACCACTTCGCGGCGTTGACGGTCGCCTCACGGGCCGCCGCCAGCAAGGCGCCGAGGTCGTCGTCGAGCGGGCAGTCGCCGACGGTCACCACCTCGACCGGAACCCCGTGCCTGGCCTCGACGTCCCGCTGGATCTGCCGGACCCCCGCCGCGAACGTCACGTCGGCGTCCCCGGGGGCACGGCCCTCGAACAGCCAGGATCTGAGCTCGCGCTCCTGCGCGCGGGCAAGCTGCACCACCTGCTGCGGGTCATCGGCACGCCGCTGGATAAGCGCGAGCGTCTGCAGCACCGAGTCATGCAGCTGGGCGGCCATGTCGGCCCGCTCCTCCGCCCTGGCCCTCGCCTGCCGCTCCAGCACCAGGTCCCGGGCGATCCGCAGCCACCAGGGGCCGAGCAGCAGCACAAGCCCGCCCGCCACGAGCGCGAGACCGCCGAGCGGGCGGAGCAGGGCGGTCTTCTCGTGCGCACTCAGCAGCCAGCCAAGCCCGCCGATTATCAGCGCGACCGCCGCGGCGAGCCGGATCCACAGGCCGCGGCGCGCCCTGGTCCCGCCCGCGCCCAGGCTTTCCAGCGGCTCAACCAGGTGCCGCATCGCTGCCTGCTCGCTCGCGGGCGCGTTGCGCCAGATGAGCGCCAGGCAGGCCACGCTCACGACCTGCGGCCAGCCGTCGGTCTCAAGCAGCCCGTTGTTCAGCACGCCGGTCAGCAGCAGCAGCACGCACAGGACCGAGGCCAGTCCGACGGCGAGCGCGATGCCGCGGGAGTCGTGCCTGGCCCGGTTGCCGATGCTGGTTTCCGCGCCCTTCGCCGGGATCAGCAGCCAGGCACCCAGGTACAGCGGAATCGCCCAGCCCTGGCTGAACAGCCCCAGGACCACGAACGCGATGCGAACCGCGGTGGGGCTGAAGCCGCGCCACTCGGCGAAGCCGGCCGCGATCCCGCCAAGCAGGCGGTCCTCCTGGTCGCGGCGCAGCGGTCCGCCGTCGCCGTGGTGGCGCCAGCGGTGCCCCTGGACAGGCCAGTGAGGTGCGTCGTGGGGGCGGCCGTCGGCGTGCCAGCCGCGCCCGCTCCGCTGCTCATCCTGGTCGGCCAACCCGGCCCACCCGGCCCAGCCAGGACGTCCTGGACGGCCAGGAGTGCCGTCCCGGCCAGTGAACCGGAACGGCGGCCACGTCGGATCGCTCGGTTCCTGCACATGACCATCATCACCCGCCGCGCCCGGCTGGGGCCATCCGGGCTTTCCCCGATGATCACCCCACCCGGTCCCCTATTCGCCCCGCCCCGGATCAGGGTCGCACCAGGGCAGTTCCCGATACCGCCGCGAACCGCGCGGACGCACGCTTGAGTCATGAGCACTTCGACACTTAACACAGACCCTCAGCCAGCACTCCCAACCGGACGTCCGCCGCTCCGCCGCGCCTACCACGGGCGCATGCTCGCCGGCGTCGCCGCCGGGATCGCCGACTACTTCGGCGTGGACGTCACGATCGTCCGGGTCGCCTTCGTGGTGTTCAGCTTCCTGGGCGGCGCCGGCATCCCGGCCTACCTGGCCTGCCTGCTGCTCATCCCCGAAGAGGGCACGGACGAGTCCATCGCCAGCTCGCTGCTCGACTCCCTGCAGCACGGATCCCGTTAGGAGGGCTGTGCCATGTCACCCACATCCGGCCAGCAGTGGGCACGCCGCGTCCGGTATTCCGACCAGCACCTGCGCGTCTCCGACGCCGAGCGCAACGCGGTCGCCGAGCGCCTCGCGACCCACTACGGCGACGGCCGCCTCGACCAGGCCGAGTTCGACGAGCGGGTCAGCCGGGCGATGGCCGCCAAGACCCGCGGCGACCTTGACGGCCTGTTCGACGACCTCCCGGACCCCGAGCCAGCGGGAACCGCGGCCGCGGCCTCAGGCGCGGGCAGCCCGTACGGCCCGGGCCCTTACCCGATGCGCCGCCACCACCGCGGAGTCGGCCGCCCGATCCTCGTCCTGGCGCTGGGCGTGGCGCTGATGATCGCGGTGTGGCACACCTTCGCCGCCCTCTACGTCCCGTGGGTCTGGGTTGGCGTGATCGCGCTGGTAATCCTGCTCGTCGGCCGGTCATCGCACACCCGCCACGACCGGTGAGCCACAACGCTGCCCGCTGACGGCGGTTCACGCCGGCGGCGGGCAGCGTCGCGTGTCAGGCTGGTCGCGTGGCGACTGTCCTCGCGTTTCACGCCCATCCCGATGACGAGGTGCTGCTGACCGGCGGAACACTGGCCAAGCTGGCCGCCGGAGGGCACCGGGTCGTGATCGTCGTCGCGTGCGACGGCGCCGTAGGAGCGCCGAACAGCAGGCTGGATGAGTTCCGCGCGGCCGCCGCGATCCTGGGGGCGGCACGGGCCGAGCACCTCGGCTACGCCGACAGCGGGTACGGCAGCGTGCTCTACGATGACCCGCCCGGGCGGGTGCGGTTCGCCCGCGCCGACCCGGCGGAAGCGGCAGGCAAGCTGGCCGCTCTGCTGCGCGAAGAGCACGCCGACCTGCTGCTCAGCTACGACGCGCGCGGCGGCTACGGCCACCGCGACCACATCAAGGTCCACGAGGTCGGTGCCAGGGCCGCGGCGCTGACCGGCGTCCGCGTGCTCGAGGCGACCGTGCCGCGGGAGCTGGCCGTCCGGGCGTTCGCCGTGCTCAGCCGTCCCGGCCTGGTGAGCCGGTCCACCGCGCGGGCGGCCAGGACCGCGGGCACGCCCCGCGCCGCGATCACGCACCAGGTGAACGTGCGCCGCTACGCCGCGCGAAAGCAGGCCGCGCTGGCCGCGCACCGCACGCCGGTGCACGGGACGGGCCGGGCCTCACGGCTGTTCCGGCTGGCGGTCGCGCTGCCGGCCCCGGTCTTCGGGCTGGTCGCCGGCCGCGAATGGTTCGCGGAGCCAGCCGCCGCACCCGGTCCGGTCCTCGACGACGTCTTGCTGTCCCGCACAGGCTGACCTCTCCTTATTATCCCGAACGAGCCGTGGCGCCTCTCGAGCCCCGGCTCACGCCCTGAGCGGACGCAGCGCCAGCCAGTAGACGCCGCACATCGCCACGCCGAGGACGAGCAGCGCCGGGCCGAGTGCCCGCGCGCTGGCCGCCCCGATGACCAGGCCGATCGCGGACGGCAGCGCGGCGCTGCCGACGGCGGAGGCGGCCACCTGCAGTCCCACCGCCGCGGCCGCGCCCCCCGCCCCTGACCGGTCCGCCGTGGTCAGCGTGAGCGGCGGGAACACGGGAGCGGTGGCCAGTCCGAGCAGCATCATCCCGGCGATCGCCAGCAGCCCCGGACCCGGCACCGCCATCAGCAGCGCGCCGGCCGGCACCCCGGCCACGGCCACGGCGAGGACGCGCGAGGCCCCGGCCCGTTCGGCGACCGGCCCGAGCACGGCCCGCCCGGCGAACATCATCAGCCAGTAGGCCGATACCGCCACGCCTGCGACCGAGGCCGGCAGGCCGCGCCCGGACGTCAGGAACACGTAGCCCCAGATGCCCGCCGCCGACTCGACCCCTGTCTCCACGGCGGTGAACATCACCCCGGCGAGGACAGCGTGCCTGCGGCGGCGCGGCCCGGACGGCGTGCCGTCCCGGCCGTC
>JASHXJ010000532.1 GCA_030043595.1 Trebonia sp. | reverse complement strand
ACCGCTCCGCCGTACCGCTGAGCACCCTGCGGCTCAAGTGCCGCACGGTGGCGTGAACGAAGCGCAGCCCGGGCCGCCACCCGCCCCAGATGCCCGGAACAGCCCGTCGCGTACCGTGGTTGTGCGCACGGGAAGACTCCGAAGGAGACGCGATGAGCATTTTCGGGTTCCGCAAGACGGCGATGATCACCCCGGAGGAGGCGCTCCCAGGCCGCGGCACGCCCATGCCCGTGCCCGAGCGGCACGAGGTTCTCGGCACGCCGCTGACGCCGCCGTACCCGGCGGGCAGCGAGGTCGCCGAGTTCGCGCTGGGCTGCTTCTGGGGCGAGGAGCGCGCCTTCTGGCAGGTGCCGGGCGTGATCACCACGGCCGTCGGCTATGAGGGCGGGTACACGCCGAACCCCAGCTACGAGGAGGTCTGCACCGGCCGCACCGGTCACGCGGAGACCGTCCGGGTCGTGTTCGATCCCGGCAAGGTGTCCTACGAGCAGCTGCTCAAGGTGTTCTGGGAGTCGCACGACCCGACGCAGGGCATGCGGCAGGGCAACGACGTCGGCACGCAGTACCGGTCCGCGATCTTCTACAAGAGCGAGGCACAGCGCGAGGCCGCGGAGCGGTCGGCAGCCGAATACGGCAAGAAGCTGGCCGAGCACGGATACGGCGCGGTCACGACGGAGATCGTCCCTGCGGGCGAGTTCTACTTCGCCGAGGACTACCACCAGCAGTACCTGTACAAGGTGCCGAACGGCTACTGCCCCGACCACAGCACCGGCGTGAGCTGCCCGGTCGGCATCCTCCCGGCCTAGGCGACAGCACGGGCACCTGACAACGGTCGTGCCCGCGGCCATCAGGGCAGGATCAGGGATCGATGAGGTGCCGCAGGTAGGCGGCAGGCTCGCTGAGATAGCGACGCCAGTGATCCACGATGCCGAGTTCGTCCCAGCGCGCGCGGCGCAGTCCGAAGTCGCCGACCTCGATGATGTCCGCGTCGGGGGTGGCGGCGAGGATCGGAGAGTGGGTGGCGCAGATTACCTGCCCGCCGCCGCGCGCCAGGTCGTGCATCAGGGCGACCAGCTGCAGGCAGGAACCGAACGAGAGCGCCGCCTCCGGTTCGTCCATGAGGTACAGCCCGGGCTCGCGGAACATGGACCGGAAGATCACGGCGAAGCCCTCCCCGTGGCTGACCGCCGAGAGATCCTCGGCCCAGTATCCGGGCAGGCCCGAGACGACCTCGGCGAACCCGAACGTCGTCTCGGCGCGCAGGAAGTAGCCCCTGCGCCTGGTCCGCGGTCCGCCCTGCATCCGGGCGCCCTCCCGGGTGAGCCCGAGCCGCATGACCTTGCCGAGCGGGGTCTTCTCCCGTGCGTTCACGTACTTGCGTCCCGCGCGCCCGCCGCGCGCGTCCAGCCCGAACGCCTCGGCGATGCCCTCGACCAGCGTGGACTTGCCCGATCCGTTCTCCCCGACCAGGAAGGTGAGCGGCCGGCGCAGGTCCAGCCCGTCCCGGGCGAGCGCGGCAACGCACGGAACGGTGAACGGCCACCCGTCCCGGTCGCCGTCGCTGATCAGGCCCTGCTCGATCGACAGGCTCTCGACGAACACCTCTGCCATCCGCCGCCGAAGGCCCCGCGGCTGGCTAGCTGACTTCCCAGGTGTCGTTGCCGGCCAGCAGGCTGGCCAGGTCCCCCTCGCCGCCGGCCCGCGCCGTGGCGATCTGGTCGGCCATCAGCGTGTCGTAGGACGGCCGCGGCACCGAGCGGAAGACGCCGATCGGGGTGTGCGCGAAGTCGCCGTTGTCCAGCCGGGACAGCGCGAACGCGTAGGAGGGGTCCTCGCGCGTGACGTCGTGGACGACCAGTTCCGACGCGGGAACCGAGTCCGCGGGAACGGGCGTCAGGACACCGTGCGGCCCGTAGGTGAGCCCCATCGACCCGTCCGGCCCGAACCGCACCGGCTCCCCGTGCACCAGCCTGATGAGCCCTGGCGCGTTCGGCTCCTTGATGGGCGCCCACGCGTCGTCGTTGAAGATCGGGCAGTTCTGGAAGATCTCGATGAACGCCGCCCCGGCGTGGTCCGCCGCCGCCCGCAGCACCGACTGCAGGTGCTTGCGGTCGGAGTCGACCGACCGGGCCACGAACGTGGCCTCCGCGCCCAGGGCGAGCGACACCGGGTTGAACGGCTGGTCCAGCGACCCGAACGGCGTTGACTTCGTGACCTTGCCCTGCTCCGACGTCGGCGAGTACTGGCCCTTGGTCAGGCCGTAGATCCGGTTGTTGAACAGCAGGATCTTGATGTTCACGTTGCGGCGCAGCGCGTGGATCAGGTGGTTGCCGCCGATGGACAGGGCGTCGCCGTCACCGGAGATCACCCAGACCGACAGGTCAGGCCGTGTCGTCGCCAGTCCTGTCGCGATCGCGGGCGCCCGGCCATGGATGGAGTGCATGCCGAAGGTGTCGACGTAGTACGGCAAGCGTGCCGCGCAGCCGATGCCCGAGATGACGACGACGTTCTCCCGCGGCACCTCGAGCTCGGGCAGGAACGACTGGAAGGCGGCGAGGATCGCGTAGTCGCCGCAGCCCGGGCACCAGCGGACTTCCTGGTCGGACTTGAAGTCCTTGGCCGCAAGGCCCGTCGCCCGGGGGACGAGCGTCAGGGACTGCAGTCGCCCCGCTCCGTTCGGGACATCATGCTTGTCAAGCATGCGCGATCACTTCCTCAATCGCCTCAGCCAGCTCAGCGGCGCGGAACGGCAGCCCGCGGACACGGTTGTAGGAGATCACGTCGACCAGGAAGCGGCCGCGCAGCAGCAGCGCGAGCTGACCCAGGTTGATCTCGGGGACCAGCACCTTGTCGTAGCGGCGGAGCACCTCACCGAGGTCCGGCGGGAACGGGTTGAGGTGCCGCAGGTGCGCCTGGGCCACCGAGTGCCCTGCCCGCCGCGCCCGGCGGACGGCCGCGCCGATCGAGCCGTAGGTAGACCCCCAGCCAAGCACAAGCACCTTCGCATCGCCTGTCGGGTCGTCGACGGCGAGCGGCGGGATGGACGACGCGATGCCGTCGATCTTGGCCTGCCGCGTGCGAACCATGAGGTCGTGGTTGTCGGGGTCGTAGGAGATATCCCCGGTGCCGTTGGCCTTCTCGATGCCGCCGATGCGGTGCTCCAGGCCCGGCGTGCCCGGGACGGCCCACGGCCGGGCCAGCGTCACCGGGTCGCGGCGGAACGGCTGGAACTCGCCGTCGCCGGCGTCCGCCGGAGCCGCGGTGGCGAAGGCGAACTGCGCGCTGAGGTCCGGCAGCGACGCCACATCCGGAATCAGCCAGGGCTCGGAGCCGTTCGCCAGGTACCCGTCGGAAAGCAGGATGACCGGCGTCCGGTAGGTGACGGCGATCCGCGCCGCCTCGATCGCCGCGTGGAAGCAGTCCGATGGGCTGGCCGCCGCGACAACCGGCACGGGGGACTCGCCATTGCGGCCGAACAGGGCCATCAGCAGGTCCGCCTGCTCGGTCTTCGTGGGCATGCCGGTGGACGGCCCCGCGCGCTGCACATCGCAGATGATCAGCGGCAGTTCCACCGAGACAGCCAGGCCCACGGTCTCGGCCTTCAGCGCCATCCCGGGGCCGCTTGTCGTCGTCACCGGAAGCGACCCGCCGAACGCCGCCCCGAGAGCCGCTCCGACGCTCGCGATCTCGTCCTCGGCCTGGAACGTGCGCACGCCGAACTTCTTGTGCTTGGCGAGCTCGTGCAGGATGTCCGAGGCCGGCGTGATCGGGTAGGAGCCGAGGAACAGCGGCAGCTTCGCCAGTTGCGCCGCCGCGATCAGGCCGTAGGCCAGGGCTGTGTTGCCGGTGATGTTGCGGTACTTGCCTGGCCTGAGCGAGGCCGGCTTGACCTCGTACCGCACCGAGAACGCCTCAGTCGTCTCGCCGAAGTTCCAGCCCGCGTGGAAGGCGGTCAGGTTCGCCTTCATGATCTCCGGCTTGCGGCCGAACTTGGCCTCGAGGAACGCGATCGTGCCTTCCGCCGGGCGGCCGTACAGCCAGGAGAGCAGGCCGAGCGCGAACATGTTCTTCGCGCGCTCGGCGTCCTTGCGGGTGATGTCGAGGTCTTCGAGCGCCTTGACGGTGAGCGATGTCAGCGGCACCGCGTGCACGTTGTACGCCTCCAGCGAGCCGTCCTCGAGCGGGCTGGCCTCGTACCCCACCTTGGTCAGGTTGCGCTTGGTGAACTCGTCGGTGTTGACGATCACGTCCGCGCCGCGGGGCAGGTCCTTGAGGTTGGCCTTCAGCGCCGCCGGGTTCATGGCGACAAGGACGTCGGGCGCGTCACCGGGCGTGAGGATGTCGTGGTCCGCGAAGTGCAGCTGGAAGCTGCTGACACCGGGAAGAGTCCCGGCGGGGGCGCGGATCTCGGCTGGGAAGTTCGGGAGCGTCGATAGGTCGTTCCCGAAAACGGCGGTCTCCTGGGTGAACCTGTCACCGGTCAGCTGCATGCCGTCACCGGAGTCACCCGCGAACCTGATTATTACGTGGTCAAGCTCCTGGACCTGCTTGGTCACAGCGCAATGCCTCCTCCGCACGCCTGGCCGGGCACCCCTTGAGCACCACCACCCCTTTTGGCCGGGGCGTGAGTGTAGGACAGGGTTTAATTCTACGTTGTCCCGGGTATCCGCGACTCCGGCCACGCGTCAAGTTGCATGTGGCGAACACCACGTTACGCGCGTGTATCCTCAGAATTACTGTTCAAAGATCCTTAATGTCTCCTTTAGCAAGCCTGAAGCTGCCCTGGGAACCCGACGGCCGCACGTGGCCGTTGAAAGAGACAGCCGCAGAAACACGAAACCGCCCGCTTATGCCCGCCGATGCCGGGCCGCGGCGGTCGCGCTAGGGAGGGGAGCCGCCGTGCACTGCTACGGGCTGCGCGCCGCGCTCCTTGCCAGCGTGCTGTGCGGCCTTGCCCTCATGGGCGGCTTCCTCGTGTCAGGCATGGGGGGGCTCGCCGTAGCCACCGCCGTTGTCTTCTGCCTGGGATGGATCGTCTATTTTCAATCGGAACGATCCGCGCTTGCTGCCATGCGCGCACGTCCTGTCAGCGAGGTGGAGCGCCCGGAACTGTACCGGCTTGTCCGTGGCCTCTGCAGGGACGCTCGCCTGCCGGTTCCCCGGCTGCTCGTGGCTCCCGCGATGCAGCCGAATATCCTGACCGTCGGCTGCAGCGCACGCTCGGCCGCGGTGTGCTGCACCGAGGGGCTGCTGCGGGTCCTGTCGGTCGAGGAACTGCGCGCGGTCCTCGCGCACGAGCTGGCGCACGTGTCGCGCCGGGATATCGTCGTGTCGTCCTGGTCCGCCGGGCTGGCGTCACTGGTCGCGTTCCGCCCGCTGTCGGCGCTGCTGCTGCAGCTCACGGCGTCCTACGGCCGGGAGTACCACGCCGATGCCGAGGGCGCCCTGCTCGCGGGCGACCCGATGGCCATGGCCAGCGCGCTGCGCAAGATCGACTCCTCCGCCGCGGCGCTGCCGCTGCGACCGCGCGGCCCGCTGGCCGCCGCGGGCCACCTGATGATCGCCCACCCCTTCCCGTACGGGGGCTTCGGGCGGCTGTTCATCACCCACCCGCCCACGGGCGAGCGCGTGCGGCGGCTCGAAGCGCTGGCCGGCTATCCGCGCTGAGCTCCCCGGCAGGTGGTGCTACCTGTGGCCGGCGCTACCTGTAGTTGGTGAACTGGACGGCGAAGTCGAAGTCCTTGGACTTCAGCAGGCTGATGACGGCTTGCAGGTCGTCCTTCTTCTTCGAGGACACCCGGAGTTCCTCGCCCTGCACCTGCGCGCGGACCCCGCTCGGTCCCTCGTCGCGGATGATCTTGGAGACCTTCTTCGCGTTGTCCTGGGAGATGCCCTCCTTCAGGGCGACGGCGAGGCGGTACTCCTTGCCGGACAGCCGCGGGTCGGCCGCGTCCAGGTGCTTGAGCGATACTCCGCGCTTGACCAGTTTTTCCTTGAAGACGTCGAGGACCGCCTTGGCGCGCTCCTCGCTGTTGGCGCGGATCTCGACGCCGTGCTCGCCCGACCAGGCGATGGACGCGCCAACGCCGCGGAAGTCGAACCGGGTGCTGATCTCCTTGGCCGCCTGGTTGAGCGCGTTGTCAGCCTCCTGGCGGTCGATCTTGCTGACGATGTCGAAGCTGGACTCGCTAGGCATGAGTCACAGGTTAGACGGGTACGGTCTGGGTCGCCACGCCGGATGCGTCGCAACAACTCGTGCCGTCCGCTATTCTTCTCTCTGCCGCCGCACTCGGCGGTACCCGGCAGGTTGCCCGAGTGGCCAAAGGGAGCGGTCTGTAAAACCGTCGGCTTCGCCTACGTTGGTTCGAACCCAACACCTGCCACCATCCATAACCCCAGCTCAGGGACTCCACGGCGGCCGTGCTGTGTCACAAGCGCCGTTATGCTCGACAGGCTCGTAATGCGCCGGTCGCAAACATGTAAACTCGCGGGAATGGAAAGCGCACCGCTGCGGCCGTGGCTCGACGCGCTCCACCATCGCGCCCCGCAATTCGCCGGTACCGCGAGTTCACCAGGACTTGCCTCCGCTTCTCCTGCCAGTGCACCAGAGAGGCACCCATGAGCGAGTACACGATCAGGCCGCTGGATCCGCAGACGTGGGACGCCTTCGCGCGGCTGTGCGAGAAGCACAACGGGATGGGGTTCGGCGGGTGCTGGTGCACGTGGTTTCATCCGCGCCGCAAGGACCTGGACGTCGATGTGGAAGCCGGGCGGCCGTACAAGGAGTTCCTGGTCCGGCAGGGGAGGGCGCATGCTGCCCTGGTTTTCGAGGGTGACGTCGCGGTGGGCTGGTGCCAGTTCGGACCGCCGGAAGAGCTGCCGGGCATCTTCCACAGGAAGGAGTACGAAGCCGGCCTTGTGTCCTTGCCCGACTACCGTCTGACCTGCATCTTCGTGGACCGGAATCACCGGCGCGACGGGGTGGCCGCCGTCGCGCTCCGCGGAGCGCTGGACCTGATCGCAGCCGCGGGTGGCGGAGTGGTGGAGGCGTACCCGCAGGACACGGCGGGAAAGAAGGTCTCGGCCTCCTTCCTGTACAGCGGCACCCGCAGCATGTTCGAGAAGGCGGGTTTCGACTACGAGCGCCCCAAGGGCAAGAACCACTGCGTCATGCGCAAGATCGTCGGTAACGCTGCTCGCTGACACTGCGGCCACTCGTGTCCGCCTGTGTATGCGTCCCGGATGCCGGTGGCTAATCTCCTGTTCCGGCGCGCCCAGCGGGAGGCGGCGACGCCGCGGGCCGTTAACTCGAAGAGTTATCCCAGCTGGGGGTCGGATAACTCTTCACGATAACGCGCGTGTCCTGAATGTCTCAACTTGAGATTCAGGCATTCAGGGTATTTCTTCTCAGCGAATGACGGGGTCGGCCACCCGCCGGGGCCCTTCCCCGTCTGGCGAGGGGCTGGCGTGTCGGACGGGAAAGCGGGCGGAGAATCCCGGTCAGGAGAGCACGCGGCGGCGGAAGTTTCGCAGGCCGATGGCGAGGAACAGCGCGCCGAATCCGGCAACCACCGGGTAGATGACATACAGGTGCATGTGCGGCGCGTTGGTGAACGCGGCCCGCATGCCCTCGTTCACGTAGATCAGCGGGTTGATCAGCACGACCGTCTGCAGCCAGTGCCAGCCGCCCACGGTCACCGGGGCGAGCTTGGTCCACGAATAGTAGGTGCCGCCAAGGAACGTGATCGGGAGGATGATGAAGCCGAACATCAGCCCGATATTCCTTGGCTCGAAGCTGGTGCCGAGGACGAGCCCGAGCCCGGCCATCGCGATGCAGGCCAGCGGCACGAACGTCACGATCAGCCACCAGTGCAGGGTCAGGTGGGCCTGCACGCCGGGCGCGTGCACGACCGACGCGATCGGCAGCACGATGATCGCCGACAGCACGCCCTGCGCCGCGCCGGACAGCACCTTGGCGATGGCGACCAGCCAGATCGGGCAGGGGGCCTGCACCCGGTCCTCGATCTCCCGGGTGAAGCCGAACTCCTGCGCCATCGCCAGCGCGATCGACTGCACGCCCTGGAACATGACCGAGATGCCGACCACGCCGGGAACCAGCACGGTCGCGAAGGCCGACTCGGCCGCCGGCCCCTGGCCGCCGATGCCCTGCCCGATCTTCGGGAAGACGTAGAGGAACACGAAGCACAGCAGGAACGGCTGGATCAGCGTGCGCAGCACGAACTCCCACAGGTGCTTGCGCAGCACCACCAGGTCGCGCAGCAGCAGGGCGCCGAGCGCGGTCCAGCTCGCGGCGGCCACCGAACGGGTGGGGCCGCCGCCGATCCGCCGGGCCGGCGCCTGCGCGGTCACCGCGGACGTCATTCCTCCCTCAGCTCCCTTCCGGTCAGGCTGATGAACACGGTCTCCAGGCTCGGCTCGGCGATCGAGACGTC
>JASHXJ010000531.1 GCA_030043595.1 Trebonia sp. | reverse complement strand
CGGCGGGCCTCGACGCGGCGGCGGCCCTTGACGCGGCAGGCCTGGACGCGGCGGCCGTCGCCGCCCGGCGCAACGAAGGCCTCGTCAACAGGGCGCCGCCCGCGCCGGGCCGGTCAGTGGCGCAGATCCTGCGCGCCAACGTCTTCACCCGGTTCAACGCGATCCTCGGCACGCTGTTCGTCGTGGTGATCGTGGTCGGGCCGCCGCAGGACGCGCTGTTCGGCGTGGTGCTCGTGGTGAACACCGGAATCGGGGTGTTCCAGGAGATGCGGGCGAAACGAACGCTGGACCGCCTGGCCATCCTCACCGCGCCGAAGGCCCGCGTGCTGCGCGACGGCCAGCTCGCACTGATCAGCACCAGCGACCTCGTCCAGGACGACGTGCTCGACCTGCGCATCGGCGACCAGGTCACGGTCGACGCGGCCGTGCTGGCCGCCGACGGCTTCGAGATCAACGAGGCGCTGCTCACCGGGGAGCCCGAACCGGTCCCCAAGCACACGGGCGACACCCTGCTGTCCGGCAGCTTCGTGGTGGCGGGCAGCGGCCGGGCCCGTGCCACGGCCGTCGGCGGGCAGGCGTACGCGGCGCGGCTGCAGGCACAGGCGCGGCGGTTCAGCCTCGTCCATTCTGAGCTTCAGCAGGGCACCAGCCAGATCCTGCGCGGCCTCACCTGGGTGATGATCCCCGCCGGGGCGCTGCTGCTGTTCAGCGAGTTCTTCCGCAGCCACGACCCGTTCGAGGACGCAGTGCTGGGCAGCGCGGCCGGCCTGGTGGCGATGGTGCCGGAGGGGCTGGTGCTGCTTACGTCGCTGGCGTTCGCGATCGGTGCGATGCGGCTGGCGCGACGGCGGGTGCTGGTCCAGGAGCTCGCGGCGATCGAGGGCCTGGCCCGCGTCGACGTGCTCTGCGTAGACAAAACCGGCACGCTGACTCGCCCGGGCATGCGGCTGATCGAAACCGAGGTCCTCGGTGGCACCTCGGCCGCGCGGATCGCCGAGGTGGTGTCCGCGCTTGCCGCCGATGACGAGGCTCCGAACGGTACCGTGGCGGCTCTGGCGGCTCACTATCAGCACCCGCCGGGGTGGACGGTGACGGCGCGGGTCCCGTTCAGCTCGGCGCGCAAGTGGAGCGGGCTGACGTTCGCGGGACAGGGCAGCTGGCTGCTCGGCGCGCCGTCCGTGGTGGGCCGCGACCTGCCGCCGGACATCGCGGCGGCGGTGACCGCGCACGAGGAAGCCGGCCGCCGGGTGCTGCTGCTGGCCGGGTCCGCCGCCGCCCTCGATGGCGAGCTCCGCGGCGGTCCGCCGCCGGACGCGGAGCCAGCGGCGCTGCTCGTGCTCGCCGAGGAGCTTCGCGACGACACGACGGCGACGGTCCGGTACCTGCTCGGCCAGGGCGTGACGATCCGGGTGCTGTCCGGCGACGCGCCCCGCGCGGTCGCCGCGATCGCGCGGGGCGCCGGCATCCCGGCCGAAGACGCGCCGTGTGACGCCTCCGGGCTGACCGACGCCGAGGTGGCTGAGCGGATCGGCTCGGTGAGCGTGTTCGGCCGGGTGCGCCCGGCGCAGAAGCTGGCCGCGGTGCGGGCGCTGCGGCAGGCCGGCCACGTGGTGGCGATGATCGGCGACGGGGTCAACGACGTCCAGGCGCTCAAGGAGGCGGACCTGGGCATCGCGATGGGCTCGGGCAGCGGGGCCAGCCGGTCGGTGGCCCGGGTGGTGCTGCTCGACGGCACGTTCGCTGCCGTGCCGCAGATACTCGCGGAAGGGCGCCGGGTTATCGCCAACATCGAGCGTGTGGCCAGGCTGTTCGTTACCAAGAGCGCGTACGCGGCCCTGATCGCGATCGCGGTCGGCCTGGCCGGGGCGGGGTACCCGTTCTTCCCGCGGCACCTGACGATCATCGCCGCGCTGACGATCGGCGTGCCCGGGTTCTTCCTCGCGCTGGCCCCGGGCGCGCCGCGTGCCCGGCCGGGGTTCGCCCGCCGGGTGGTCAGCTTCGCCCTCCCCGCGGGCGTCGCCGTCGCGGTCGCCGTGCTGGCCGCGGACTTGATCGCGCATTCCATGCCCGGCGTCAGCGAGGACCAGGCGCGCACCGCGGCCCTGCTCGCGGCGTTCGCCATGGGCCTGTGGATCCTGGCCCTGGTCGCCCTGCCCAGGTCCGGCACCGCGTCCGGTGAGTCGCTGGCGGCGCGGATCGGCCTGATCCTCGCGATGGCCGCGTGCCTTGTCGTGCTGTTCGCCATCCCCGTGGCCCGGAGCATCTTCGCGCTGCAGCTGCCGCCGCTCAGCGTGCTTGCCGCCGAGGCGGGCGTCGTCCTGGTGGCCGTCTCGGCCCTGTCCCTGTGGCGCGTGCGCTCGCCGTTCGAGCAGAAGTAAAAGCAGCCGCGGTGACAGCGTGACAGCGCGCTACCGCAGGGCGCCAACCCGGCGGAGCACCTCGTCTGTGCCGAGAGCCCGTACGACCTCGGACATCTCAGGGCTGCGCCTGGTCCCGGTGATCAGCACCCGGATGACGGCCGACGCTTCCGCGATCGAGCCGGGATAGGCGTCCGGGTCCTTCTTGTACTCCCGCTGGCTGGCCGCGAAGCCCAGCCGCACGGCGAGCTCGCGGACCTGCCCGAACCACGCGGTGTCGGGGACGGCGTCCGGGGCGGGCGGCTGGTAGCCGGCGGCGAACCCGGACGCCAGCGACCGGACCAGCCCGGCGTCGAGGCCGCCGAACCTGGGGTCCGCCGGGTCGGTGACGAGCTCGAAGATCTCCGGGAAGAAGTAGCCGTACACGGCGCGGAAGCCGGCCCACTTGCGCAGGTCCTTGCGCGGGTTGGGCACGCCCTCGCGCTCGATGGCCAGCGCACGCAGCGCCAGCTCGCGCTCCGTGCGCAGCACGTCCGCCAGGCCGGGGTCGTAGCCGTCCGCCCAGGGCAGGACCCGGTCCAGGATCTGCTCGCCGGGCAGCGTGGCGACGAAGTCGGCGCTGACGTCGTCGAGCTTGACCATGTCGAGCAGCGGGCCGGCCGTGCCGCACTCGGCGAGCCGGATCGGGGCGGCCAGCGCCTCGGGCAGCGGCATCTCGGCGAGCCGGCCGTTGGCCAGGCCGCGCAGGTAATACAGCACCGCCTCCGTGGGGAACCCCAGCTCGATGTAGTACGCGACGTTCATCTCGGGGTCCTTGCGCTTGGACAGCTTGCGCCGGCTGCCGCCGTCCTGCTTCATCAGCGGGGCGAAGTGCGCGTAGCGGACCCGCGGGAAGCCGAGCGCGTCGAAGAGCTGGTTGTGCAGCGGCACCGAAGACAGCCATTCCTCGCCGCGGATCACCAGGCTCACCCGCATCAGGTGGTCGTCGACGGCGTGCGCGAAGTGATAGGTGGGCAGCCGGAGCTCCGAATCGCTGCTCTTGAGGATGATCGCGTCGTTCCTGTTGTCATCCTGGGTGATCTCGCCGCGGATCTCATCGGTGAAAGTCACCCGCTGACCGCCTATCCCGGGTGACCGGAAGCGGACCACGTACGGGTCGCCCGCGGCGAGCCGCTGCTCAGCCTGCCCGGCCGGGGCGTCCCGCCAGATCGCCCAGTCGCCGTAGTAGCCGGGCAGGGCGCCCACCGCCTGCTGCCGCTCGGCGATCGCGGCGAGGTCCTCCTTGGTGGCGAAACACGGGTACGCCCTGCCCTGGCGCAGCAGCTCCCTGACGTAGGTGAGGTATATCTGCGCCCGCTCGGACTGGGTATACGGACCGTAGCTGCCTTTCTCGTCGTCCTCGTCCGGCGTGATGCCGAAGTGCGCGAACCCCGCCTCGAACTGGCGCGCCGAGCTCTCGTCGAACCGCGCCTGGTCGGTGTCCTCGATGCGGACCAGGTAGACGCCACCGGAGTGGCGGGCGATGTCCAGGTCGAGGGTCGCCGCGAATACCGACCCGATGTGCAGGAAGCCGGTCGGGCTGGGCGCGAAGCGGGTGACTTCGGCGCTCGCGGGCAGGTCACGCGGCGGGTAGCGCGCTTCCCAGTGCGCCGGCTCGGGCAGGCCGCTCGGGAAGAGCGAGTCGATCAGCTCCTGGCTCAGCATGACAACTGAGCCTACCGGCCGCCACGCGGACGCCGGCTCCAGAACCGCGTCCGGTGGG
>JASHXJ010000530.1 GCA_030043595.1 Trebonia sp. | reverse complement strand
GCGCCCGCGTCCGCGTCCGGCCAGCACCGCCGTGACCACCGCGGGACGCGGCAGCGCGCGCATACCCGGGCTGGTCACGCCCGTCGTGAACCCGTACCGGGCGCAGCTGCCTGGCGCGGTCCTGACCGCGCTGTTCGCGACGGCCAAGGCGCCGCTGGCCCGCGGCGAGCCGCTGTACCGTGACGTGGCGGGCCAGGCCGGCATCCCGTGGGAAATCCTCGCCGCCTGTGACTGGATGCAGTGCCACGCCGACCACCGCTTCTCCCCGGTGCACGGCGAGAAGCTGGGGACGCTGAACTCCGATGGCACGTCCTACGTGACCAAGTCGGAAGCGCTCGCCCAGTGCGCATGCGACCTGGCCGAGCTCACCGCGGCGGTGTACGGGATCGACCTGACCGCGGCACGCGTCCTGTCGGTGCGCGCGCTGGCCGACGCGTTCGCCGCATTCCGCTGGGGCGGCCTGCTGAAACGGCACGGCGTCTCGGCGATGGAGTTCCCCTACTCGGTGGCCGGGCTGACGCAGCAGCACATGAAGATGCACTGGCCCGCTATCCATGACCCCGGCGCACCGGACAAGCCCGGCGGGCGATTCCGCCCGTCGTTCGGCGCCGTGCCCGTCGTGCTCTACCTCCACTACCCGGCCACCGTCTGAAGCGACAGAAAGCGCAGGTAACACCGTGGTCCGCATCACCATCCAGCGCACGGAGCGGGCTGAGCCCGCTGATCCGCCAGCTCCTGGAAACGCCCAGCTGGACCCGGCATCCCAGCCGTACCCGCAGCCGTCCCCCCGGCAGTACCGGCAGCAAGCGCCGCGCCGGCCGCCCGGCTGGCGCCCCCATCTGCTGCCGCGCATCCCCTGGTGGGCGAAGTGGGGGACGGTCATCGTGCTGGTCGGCCTCGTCTTCCGACGCGCCGTGGCGTGGGCGGTGGTCGCCGCGCTGTCGGCCGCCCTGCACCTCATCGGGGTGAACTGGCACCTGCCTGACATCAAGTTCGGCTGGCCGTGGCAGTCCATCACCTCGGGCACTACCACCAACGTCTTCGTCGGCCCGATCGTGCTGCAGAAGATCGAGGGGATCTCCAGCCCGGCGCTGAGCGCCGAGAACTTCAACTTCGTGTTCACGCACACGGTCTCGAAGAACATCGGCCCGTGGCCGTGCTGGTACTCCGGCACGTTCGACGCGGTCGGGCGCGCTTCCGCGACCGTCGACCTCAATCCCGGGCCGGCCTGGTGGCAGTCGTCCACCGGCCACTACCAGCTGACCGTGCTGCGGAAGGCGGCCGCGGGCAGTCCGGGCGCGCTGGCCATCTCCATGGCCCTGCCGCTTCCCCAGCTGCCGCAGTCGGTGCACGACGTCAGCGTCGACAACACGCTGTCCAAGCCGATCTCGACCGACCACAGCTGGACCTATCCGGGACTTGGCTGCGGCGTCCTCATCCAGCCGCAGTTCTCCCAGTCGGTGCTGTACGCGCAGGCGCAGAGCGTGGCGTTCTACCAGGCGACGCACCTGGCGAGCGTGACGAAGCCGCTGATCGCGACGGCCGAGACCGAGGCGACCGAGATCATCCGCAACGACTTCATCCAGCCGACGCTCAACGCGCTCGGCTACACGCTCACCCGGTTCAGCATCCGCTGGGTGGCGCCGTAGCGGCACGAGGAGCACCGGCCGCACGCGGTAGCGTGGACCATGTGCGGGGCACGGTGATGAGGGCAGGGCGATGACGGCGCAGGCGGACCCGGCCGCGAGCGGGCTCGTGCAGCGCGCCGCGGCGGCGTTCGCGGCGAGCGTGCCGGCGCATCCGGCGGACGACGGGTACTTCGGGCCTGGCAGCGTCACCTGGCGGCTGAACGGCGACCTGTCGGCGCCGGTCGCCGGGCTGCGGGCGCTGCTCGTCCAGGCGCTGCACCCGCTCGCGATGGCCGGAGTCGACCAGCACAGCGACTGGCGCGCCGACCCGGCTGGCCGGCTCGCGTCCACATCCGCCTACCTCGTCACGATCACGTACGGGGACCGGGCGGCGGCAGACCGGGCCGCGGCCCGGGTCAGGAAGATCCACGAGCGGGTTCGCGGGACCGACGCGGTGACCGGCCGGCCTTACGCGGCCGGCGACCCCGACCTGCTGCTGTGGGTGCACGCGGGGCTGGTGGACTCGGTGCTGGCGGCCGCTGACCTGTTCGGCGCGCCGCTGAGCGCCGCCGACAAGGACGGCTACGTGGCCGAGATGTCGGCCGCCGCCGAGCTCGTCGGCGTCCCCCGCGGGCGCGCGCCGTGCTCGGTCGCGGTCCTCGACGATTATCTGCGTGCGGTGCGGCCGCTGCTGGCGCTGACCCCGGCGGCAGCCGAGTCGACCGCCTACGTACTCGACCTGCCGGGGCTGGACGAGGACATGGATGCCCTCTGGCGCGACATCGGCGACGCGGCCGTCGCCTCGCTGCCGGACTGGGCGACGTCCCTGTACGGGCTGGCGCCGCCCGCTGCGGTCACCGAGCAGCGCCGCGCCGAGGTCAGGCAGGTGCTCGGCGTGCTGGACGCGCTCTACCTCGGGGAGCCGGGCGTGCTCGGGGCACGGCAGCGGATCGAGTTGCGGATGCGCCAGGCACGGCGCGGGTGATCACGGATGACTAAGCGGCTGCGGCTGAGCCGCGGCCTCGCCGCCGTGCGGCTCGCGGCCAGGGGCGGCGCCCGGTACGCCACCAGCGCGCCGCGCCTGTTCACCGCGGCCGGGGAGCAGCGCCAGCAGCTGCGCAACGACCTCGCCCTGCAGACCGCCGAGGACGTCGCCGCCACCCTCGGGACGATGAAGGGCGTCCTGATGAAGATCGGGCAGATGGCCAGCTACGTCGACGACGGCCTGGCGCCGCCGGTCCGCCGCACGCTGAGCACACTGCAGGACAGCGTGCCGCCGATGAGCGCGGAGCTGGCCGCAGGCGTCGTGACGGAGGAACTGGGCGCGGTCCCCGGGGAGGTCTTCGGGACGTGGGACCCGGAGCCGATCGCCGCCGCCTCCATCGGCCAGGTGCACCGCGCGATCACCCGTGACGGGCGCGCCGTCGCGGTCAAGGTGCAGTACCCGGGGATCGCGCAGACGATCGCCGCCGACCTCGGCAACGTGGCGCTGCTACGGCGGCTGCTCAAGATCGCCGCGCCGAACCAGGACGTGAACGCGCTCATCGACGAGCTGCGGATGAGGATCAGCGAGGAACTCGACTACCATCGCGAGGCGGCCAACCAGCGGATGTTCGCCGCCTTCTTCGACGGCCATCCGACGATCCATGTCCCGCGCGTCGTCGACGAGCTGTCCACCGCCCGGGTGGTGACCAGCGAGCTGGCCACCGGGGCGCGGTTCGCGGAACTGCTCACCTGGCCGCAGCACGAGAAGGACCTCGCCGCCGAGACGATCTACCGGTTCACCTTCCGCAGCCTGTACCAGGCGCACGCGTTCAACGGCGACCCGCATCCGGGCAACTACCTGTTCCACCGCGGCGCGCGGGGGCGCGTCACCTTCCTCGACTTCGGCCTGGTCAAGTACTTCACGCCGGAGGAGCTGCGACCGCTGGTGCACATGGTGCGCTACCTGTGCGTGGACGGCGACCCCGAGGCGTTCCGCCGGGCGATGGAGCAGGCCGGCTTCCTCATGCCCGGCGCGCCGCTGCCGACCGAGCAGATCGTCGACCACATGGCGCTGTTCTACGACACGGTCCGCACCCCCGGGGTGCGGACGATGACCCCCGGCTATTCCTCCGCGGTCGCCCGCAGGTACTTCGACTTCCGCAGCCCGCTGGCCGCCTACGCCAGCATCCCCCGCTCCTACGTGATCTTGCAGCGGATCAACCTGGGCGTGTTCGCGCTGCTCGGCGACCTGGCCGCCACCGCGGACTGGCGCGCGATCGCGGAGGAGATCTGGCCATTCGTCCAGGCGCCGCCAACGACCGCGATGGGCGAGGCGGAAGCTGCCTGGCTGGCCCGCCACGGGGCAGGGCTCAGCCATTTTCCCGAACGGAGCGGGCCGCCTCGTTCTGGATAATCGTGCTCTTTACGGGGGGCGGGACCTCAGCTGGCGCTACGGCGGCTGCGGTACGCGGCGACGTTGACCCGGTTCGCGCAGGTGACGCTGCAGAAGCGGCGCGACCGGTTCTTGGACAGGTCGACGAGCACGTCGGTGCAGTCGTCGGCGGCGCAGATACGCAGCCGTGCCAGCTCCCCGGAGCGGATGACGTCGGCGAACGCCATCGCCGCGTCGACCGCCATCCGGTCCGCGAGCGGCGCGTCCGGCGACGTGGCGTGCACGTGGTAGTCCCAGCCGTCGTGCTTGACGAGCTGCGGCAGCGCGCTCGCGTCTTTGAGCAGGGTGTTCACGAGGGCGGCCACGTCGTCCTTCGGCATCGTCCAGAGACGTTCGAGGAGCGGGCGCAGCCGCCGGACGGCGTCGAGCTCGGCCTGATCGTGCGCACGGCTGCCTGTCCAGCCCCACTCGGTCACGAACCTGTCCAGGGCGGCCACGTCGGGCAGATCCTCGGCGCCGCCGCGCGCGGTGTTGACCAGGGCGGCGGTCGCGTGCAGCGAAACC
>JASHXJ010000529.1 GCA_030043595.1 Trebonia sp. | reverse complement strand
GCTCGCGCCCCCGCGCAGCCCGGCACGCGTGACCGTGCCGGCCAGCCCCCGCGGCCGCCGCACATCCGGTGAGTTCATTGCCGCGCCGCCATGGCGGGAACCGCCCGGGAGCGCCCGTTCTCGGCGGCCAGCGCGCGGGTGACCGCGAGCGCGGCATGACGCGCGCCGTAGACGAAGCGCATGACCGGCCCGAAGCTTGGCGCCACGAGCGGGCCGACGAAGTACAGCCCGGGGACCGAGGACTGGTAGCCGCGCCCCACCACCGCGGTCCGGCTGAGGGTGCGCAGCCCGGACCGGATTCCCTGGTCGAGGAAGCCCAGCGCGGCCACGTCGGGCCGGTAGCCGGTGCCGGCGATGACGTGATCGGCGGTCAGCTCCTTGCGGCCTCCCCGGGCGCCGGCCGTGTCGACCGTGTCCACCGCGTCGACCGCGTCGACCGCGTCGACCGTAAGGCGCACCCGGTTGCCTTCGGGTTTGGCCGCGATCACCACCTGACCGGTCAGCACCGGGAACCGCTCTTCCACCCGGTAGCGGAGCCAGCACGCGCCCGCCGGCCCGAGCGCCGTCCGGGCGCGGTAGGCCCTGGTGCGCGACGGCAGGTGCCGGTAAAGGTCAGGGTGGTTGGAGTAGAACCACGTGGCCCAGCCGGAGCCGAGCCCGGCCTCCGGTTCCCGCAGCCGCTGCGGCAGCGGCCGGCCCGCGGGCAGCGGTTCCCCGTTCCAGGCCAGCTGCCGCTCGCGGACCAGGACGCGCACGTCGGCCCCGCTCTCGTGCAGCAGCGCCGCCGACTCAAGCGCGGACTGCCCGGCGCCGACCACGATCACCTGCCGGCCACGGAACGGAGCCAGGTCCGCGTGGGCGGAACTGTGCGTGCACAACGCGGACGGCAGCCGGGCCAGCGGCTCCGGCACGTACGCGAAGTGCTCGACGCCGACAGCCACCACGACCGCGCGGGCGGCCACGCGCTCGCAGTCACCTGCGGTCACCTGGAACCGGTCGCCGTCGCGGGTGATGTCCGTGACGAGGGACTCTTCCACTGCCAGGCCGGCCCGTGACTGGAACCAGCGGCCGTACCCGACAAAGGTGTCCAGCGGCACGGGCAGGCCGTAGTCGGCGTATGGCCGCCCGGCCGCCGCGCAGAACGCCGCCAGCGTGAACATGCCGTCCGGGTCTGCGAGGTTGGATGCGAAGCCCTGCGACTTCAGGTACATGCCCTGCGGCATGGCGGTGCGCCAGAGCGACATGGGCATGCCGAACTGGCGGTAGGTCACGCCAGCCGCGCTCAGGTGCGCCGCCAGCGACAGCCCGTACGGGCCCGCTCCCACGATGACCGCGTCGACGGGACCTCTCATGCCCTCCCCCTCGTGTTGACACGCGGGCACGCCGAATTCACTACAGGCCTGATGCGGCGAGTCCTCGCCAGCCAGCCGCCAGGAGACACAGCCGCGCGGGCGGCCCGCCATGACGCATGGCGTCCGGGCCGGACTTCGCGGCGACCGCTGGCGCGCTCGCGTCTATCGGGTGCGCCGCGCCGCTCATGGCGCGACGGCTCGCCGGTAACCCGGATAAATAAGTTCGAAAGCATGGCTGAGACATCGTTCCCCCCGCTCTCTCGGACCCCCCAGTCCGTCACCCAGACGACATGCTTCGTTGCTGACTGTCTCTAATGATGACGTTCATGGTACCGGCATGGTTCACCGCGAGGGGCTGATGTTACACAGGTGACACACGGGGGTGTTACCGATACGGTGCGTGCCTACCAGGTGGCGCGGTGGAATGCCCAGGCATCGGCGATGATCTCCCGCAGGTCAGGCCTGACCGGCCACCAGCCCAGCTCGGCGCGGGCCTTCTCGCTGTCGGCGACCGTCGCGGGCGCGTCTCCGGCGCGGCGCGGTGCGACCGTCACCGGGATCGGGTGCCCTGTCACCTCGCGGGCCGCGTCGACGACCTGCCTGACGCTGTAGCCGTCGCCGTTGCCGAGGTTGTAGATCTCATGCCGGCCGGGCTCGATCGCCTGCAGGGCGAGCAGGTGCGCCGTGGCCAGGTCAGCGACATGGATGTAATCGCGGATGCAGGTGCCGTCGGGGGTAGGGTAGTCGTCGCCGTAGAGCAGCAGCTCATCGCGCTGTCCCCCGGCCACCTGCAGCACGATGGGTATCAGGTGGCTTTCCGGGTTGTGCCGCTCGCCCAGCCCGTCCACGGCGCCCGCCGCGTTGAAGTACCGCAGGCTCGCGGCGCCGAGGCCGAACGCCGCGCACTCCCCCGCCAGCATCAAGTCCACCGCCAGCTTGGTGGCCGCGTACGGGTTGCGCGGGCGCACGGGCGAGTCCTCGGTGAGCTTCCCGGTTCCTGCCGCGTCGTACATCGAGCCGGTCGAGGAGAAGATCAGCCGCGGCATCCGCGCCGCGCGGGCCGCGTCGAGCACGGCCATCGTCCCCGCCACGTTGACATGCCAGTACAGATCGGGACGCGCGACCGACTCGGCGACCTCGATCTTCCCGGCGAAATGCAGCACGGCCTCGAATCCGGCCTCGGGCGTCAGCACGCGGGCCACGTCGTGCACCGCCAGCTTGTGGAACTCTGTGCCGGGCGGGATGGTGTCCGCGAAACCCGTCGACAGGTCGTCAAGGACCACCACGCGGTGGCCCTCCCCGGCCAGCAGATGGGTCACGACGCTCCCGATGTATCCGGCGCCACCGGTCACCAGTACCTTCACGCGCGTCCCCTTCCGAGTCGGCTTTTCACCTTACCCGGAGGGGGCTCCGGGGCAGGGAGCCGGCGCTGGACAGGCGCGTGCGGCGCGGGGGTCCCGCCTTCGGGCGGGACCCCCGCGTTCACTACCGGAGCCCCACGAAGCTCGCCTGCTGGGCGACCGCGTGCGCGAACAGCGCGTCGGCGGGCTCGAACGAGCCAACGAACTGGCCGAACAGCTCGAAGCTGAGCATGCCGAACAGCTGCGTCCAGGCGATCACGGCCCGGACGAGCGCGACCGCGGGGACCCCGGGGACGCCCGGCCCGGCCAGCGCGGCGGACAAGGCGGCGGA
>JASHXJ010000528.1 GCA_030043595.1 Trebonia sp. | reverse complement strand
TGCCCTCTATTTCTCATCAAACTCCCTTATATAAAAGAACGTAGCCTGGTCATATGAGGGAAGAGACACCGGCAGCACGATCCGCGCGCAGCACGGCCGCCGCCGTGCGGGACCTCGACCCTGGCTGTTTCGCGTTCGTGATGGCGACCGGCATCATCTCGACGGGCGCGTTCCTGCTGAGCCCACGGTGGCTGTCGGACGTGCTGCTGGTAGCCGCGGCTGCCGGGCTCGTCGTGCTCACGGGGGCGCTACTGGCCCGGCTGGCCTGCTTCCGGTCAAGCGTGGCGGCCGACATCCGCGCCCCGGACCGGGTCTTCGGCTTCTTCACGGTCACCGCCGGGATCGACGTGCTCGGAGTGCGGCTCGCCGCCGCGGGCCACCCGCTGGCAACGGCGGTCCTGGCCATTCCGGCCGCGGCCGGATGGCTGCTGTTGACATACGGCGTGCCTGCCAGCCTGCTGCTCGCCCGGCAGCGGGACTCGGTCCTCGGCACTGTCAACGGCGGCTGGCTGCTGTGGGTGGTCAGCACGGAATCCCTGTCGCTCGTGGCAGCCACCCTGGTGCCCACGTGGCCGTCGCAGTCCGGTCTGCTCGCGACGGCCGCGGCCGGGCTGTGGAGCATCGGACTGGTGCTCTACCTGCTGATCGTTTCCCTGATCCTGCTGCGGTGGCTGACCGTCACAGTCACCGCGGCCACCCTGGACCCGTCCTACTGGATCCTGACGGGCGCCACGGCGATCACCGTCCTGGCCGGAACCCGGATCCTCAGCCTCCCCGGCACGCTCCCCGTGATCCGGGCGACGACCGGATTCGTGGCAGGCTCCTCCTTCGCCCTGTGGGCGTTCGGCACGTGGTGGATCCCGCTGCTGATCACGCTCGGTCTGTGGCGGCACGTGCGGCGGCACTGGCCGCTCCGCTATGAGCCAGCGCTGTGGAGCGTGGTCTTCCCACTCGGCATGTACAGCGTGGCCACCTTGTCGTACGGCAAGGTCGCCCAGCTCGGCTTCATGGAACCGGTCAGCCGTCTCGTGCTCTGGGTGGCCGTCGCGGCCTGGGTCGCGGTGTCCGCCGCCTTTCTCGGCGGGCTCGCCCACCACAAGGCCGGCCCCGGACCAGGGGCGCCAGCGGCCCCCGCAGGCGCGTCCTCCACCGCGCCCCGGCTCAGCCGCGTCAGGCGCGACTGGCCAGGGACGCCTTGCTGACCGTCAGCAGGACAACGCAGTCTTCGACCGCCTCCAGCGCGTGCCGGGCGCCGGGTACGACCAGCAGGTCACCGGAGCTGCCTTCCCAGGCCACCTCCCCGGCCGTCAGCCGGACCCGGCCCCGCAAGACCTGAAGGGTAGCCTCGCCAGGGCTTTCGTGCTCGCTCAGTGACGAGCCCGCGGTCATCGCGATCACAGTCTGGCGCAGCGCGTGCTCGTGCCCGCCGTAGACGGTCTCGGCGCTGCGTCCGCTCGGCGCCGCACCGGCCAGCTTCGCCTGCGTCCGGGCGATGGCATCCAGTGAGAACTTCTCCATGCGCGCAGTCTCCCCCGCGCGGCCGGCAGGCAAGCCAGCCGGCGACGCGCCGGGGCGACGGTGCCGGCGCTTCCGCACACCGCTCGCTTATTTTCTAATAGTAGTCCTGTATAAAATAGGCGCATGGATGCAGAGCGCCTCCTCGAGCCCGAGGACGGTCCGCCACTCGGCCGCAGCCGCGCCACGATACTGGAAATCCTGCACGCCGTGGACGGGCCGCTGGGCGTCCGTGAGGTCGCGCAGCGGACAGGACTGCACCCGAATACGGCCCGCTTCCACCTCGAGGCGCTGGTGGAGGCGGGGCTGGCCGTCCGCGAGGCAGAAGACAGGGAAACACCGGGCAGGCCCAGGATCGATTACCGGGCGGCGGCGGACGGCCCGGGCGGGCGGCGGCACTACCGGCTGCTCGCCGTGATGCTCGCCAGCCTCATCGCCGGGACCATGCCTGAGCCAGCCGCGGTCGCGGAAGAGGCCGGCCGCGAATGGGGCGCCTACCTCACCGAACAGCCTCCCCCGTACCAGCGGCTGAGCGCCGAGGAGGCCGTCACGAAGCTGACCGGGACCATGCGTGAGCTGGGTTTCGACCCGGAGGCGGTGGCCGGCGCCGACGACGGGCAGTACCGGCTGCAGCTGCGCCAGTGCCCGTTCCTTGAGGCCGCAAAGCAGCACCGCGACGTGATCTGCGCGCTGCACCTCGGGCTGATGCGCGGCGCGTTCGCCGCGATGCGCGCTCCAGTCACCGCCGACGGGCTCGACCCGTTCGTCGAACCAGGGCTGTGCGTCGCCCGGCTGACAGCCCGGCACGATCCGGACGTGCGCCGCCCGGCCCCAGCCGGAACCCGCTAGCCCGCCGTTGAGCGCGGTCACCTGATGGCCAGGGAGGAGGCCACGATGGACAGCGAGCATCCTGTGCCGGGTGAACCTGCCGCGGACCTAACGGACGAGGAAGGCGGCGACCCGGTCTGCTGGGCTCATCTGGTGTGCCTGGAGTGCGGCGCCATCGTCAGCGAGGGACACCGCGCCGGATGCCTGTCGGCGCAGGACGCCCCGGCGCGCCCGTCCGCGGTCACCGACTGACGGCACTGCCACCCAGCGCGAGGCCGCACGTCAGGCGTACCGTGACCGCACGGCCGCGATGAGCTGACTGGCCGTCGCCTCCACTGCGCCGGCCTCGGCGATAACCCTGGTCAGACGCTCGCGGGCGGCCGGGTCCGCGCTGCCGGAGAGGTTCGCCTCGACGTTCGTGCGGGACGTCGCGGCGGCGGCCCGGATGGCCTCGACCGCGGCAGCCAGGTCAGGCGCGATGGAGCGGTTCACGGTCGGCTGCAGCAACGTCGCCAGCTCGAGCAGGCGCGCGCAGGCCGCTATCACCTCGGCGGGCGGTCCCGCGGCCGCGCCCATCGCGCCGGCGATCGCCGCCGACCTAGCGGCCCGCAGTTCCGGGGTATCCTTCGGCAGCCTGTAGGCGGCCAGGACGGGACCGTACGACTCGCCGTCGGCGGCCATCAGCGCGACGGACTCGTGACGCAGCCGGTCCGCCTCGGCGATGACCATGCCGATCGCCGCGGCATGCTCCGCGTGCGCCGGGCCGTCGCAGAAGCGCGCCGTCATCGCGAGCAGCGCAGCCGCCTGGGCGGCGTTCAGCGCGGCCGTCGCACCGCCGGCGGGAGCCGCTGTCCGTTCCGCCAGCTTGCCGAGGTAGGCGGCTATCGTCTCGTCCAACGGGAGTTCCCAACGTGCCGGAGTACTGCAATGATTTATACAATCGTAAATTGTATAAACTGAACCGCGTGACGCGCAGGACATCCCCGTGACCGCCGCGGCTGCCACCGCTGCCGCCGCGGTGTTCGTCTGGCTCGGCATGGTCATCGCCATCTCCTTCCTCGAGGCACCGGTGAAGTTCCGCGCGCCGGGGGTCACGGTACGGATCGGGCTGGGCATCGGCCGCCTCGTCTTCCGCGCGCTCAACAGCGCTGAGGCGGTCCTCGCCGCGATCCTGGTGGTCGCGGTCGCCACGCGGCTGCCGCCCGCCCGTGTGCTCGCCGCCGGCGCGGTTGCCATCGCGGCCTTGCTCTGCCAGCTCGCGCTGGTGCGGCCCCGGCTCACGCGCCGCTCGGACCGTGTCCTCGCGGGCGAGGACGTGCCCCGCTCACCCGCGCACCACGCGTACATCGGACTCGAGCTGGTCAAGGTCGTCGCGCTCCTGGTCACGGGCGGCCTGCTCCTCGCCTGGTGACGTCCGGGCGAAGCGGCCCGCCGCCGGAACCTCGGCCTCTGCGGGCACGCCGGTTGTTTAACACACGTCACTTTCGTTCAGCTTTGTATGTGTTCCGCATCCCATATCAGGACAAATCGACCTCGAAAGTGGGCGGGGCGCATACAAAGCCAACTGGAGTGACTGATGTGAGACGGCAGCGCGGGCCGCCCGGACGGCCGATGAGGCGCACGCGTACAGGGACAGCAGACGTGGCTAGTGTGACTTATCGGCAGCAGGCGGGTGGGTCGCGGGCTTGCCCGAGGGGGGCGGGAGGGTCACGGCCTGCCGGAGGTGCTTGAGGGTTGCGGCCTGCCGGAGGTGCTTGAGGGTTGCGGCCTGCCGGAGGTGCTTGAGGGTTGCGGCCTGCGGGAGGTGCTTGAGGGTCGCGGCCTGCGGGAGGTGCTTG
>JASHXJ010000527.1 GCA_030043595.1 Trebonia sp. | reverse complement strand
GCCGCCGTCCCGGCACCTCGCCGCACAGCCGCGGAGTCGGGAAGACCTTGCCCGGGTTGCACAGGCTGGCCGGGTCGAAGGCGCACCGTACGAGCTGCATGGTGTCCAGATCGTCCGCGCTGAACATCTTCGGCATGTACCGGGACTTGTCCACGCCAACGCCGTGCTCGCCGGTGATCGACCCGCCGTATTCGATGCACGTGTCGAGGATCGCCCCGGACAGCACTTCCGCCGCTTCCGTCTCGGCCGGCGAGGCGTCGTCGTACAGCACCAGCGGGTGCAGGTTCCCGTCCCCGGCGTGGAAGACGTTCGCCACCCGGATTCCCGCCGCGGACGACAAGGCGGAGATCCGCGCCAGCACATCCCCGAGCGCCGTCCGCGGCACCACGCCGTCCTGCACGATGTACGCGGGGGACAGCCGCCCGACGGCGGCGAACGCCGACTTGCGCCCGGCCCAGATCCCGGCCCGCTGCACCGGGTCGTCAGCCGCGCGGATCTCCGTGGCCCCGGCGGCCGAGCAGAGAGAACGGACCGTCGAAAGCTCCGCCTCCACCTCCGCGGCCGGCCCGTCGAGCTCGACAAGGAGCACCGCCGAGGCCCCCTGCGGGTAGCCGCAGTGCACGGCGGCCTCCGCCGCCTCGATGGACAGCGCGTCCATCATCTCGATCGCGGCGGGCACGATCCCGGCGCCGATGACGGCGGAGACCGCCCGCCCGCCCGCCTCAAGCGACTCGTACGCCGCCAGCACCAGGTGCACCGCCTCCGGTACCGGCGTGAGCTTGACGACGATCTTGGTCACGATGCCGAGCGTGCCCTCAGACCCGGTGAAAGCGCCCAGCAGGTCGTACCCGGTGATCACGCCCGTCCCGTCGCCAAGCCAGGTCAGCTCGCCGGCCGGCGTGACGATCTCCAGCCCCATCACGTGGTTGACGGTGAACCCGTGCTTGAGGCAGTGCGCCCCGCCCGAGTTCTCCGCCACGTTCCCGCCGACCGAGCACACGACCTGGCTGGAAGGATCAGGAGCATAGAACAGTCCGAACGGACGCGCCGCTTCTGTCACCGACAGGTTCGTCACCCCGGGCTCGACGACCGCCCGCCGGGCGACTGGGTCGATTTCGAGGATCTGGCGCATCCGCGACATGACGATCAGCACGCCCTCTGTGTGCGGGACCGCGCCGCCGGACAGCCCGGTGCCGCTGCCGCGCGCCACGAACGGGACGTCGTTCTCCGCGCACGCGCGCACGATGGCGGCGACCTCGCCGGCGCTGCCCGCGAGCACGACGAGCGCCGGGGTGGCGCGGTGCGAGGTCAGCCCGTCGCACTCGTAGGTGCGCAGCTCGAGAGGGTCGGTGAGCACGTTCGGGGCGCCGCAGATCTCGGTCATCCGCGGGATCAGCGCCGTCGCCTTCGCGCCAGCCATGCGCTGCGCCCCCCTTCTACGGCATGCGCTCGTACGCCGGGATCGTGAGGAACTCGGCGAAGGAGTCGGCGAGCGCCACCTCGGTGAACAGCGCGACAGCCTGCCCGTACCGCGCGGCGTCGAAGCCGTCGCCCGCCAGCTCGCGGATCTTCACCAGCTCCTCATCGATCATCCGCTCGACCACGTCCTTTGTCACGAGCGGACCGTCGTCGAGAATGACGTCGTTGTGCACCCACTGCCAGATCTGGGAGCGGGAGATCTCCGCGGTGGCCGCGTCCTCCATCAGGTTGAAGATCGCCACCGCGCCGCTGCCGCTCAGCCAGGTGGCGAGGTACTGCAGGGCGACGCTGATGTTGTTCCGCAACCCGGCCTCGGTGATCCCGCCGGGCGTCTTGCCGATGGCGAGCAGGTCCTGCGCGGTCACGGTCACCTCCGGCCGCTGCTTGCCGAGCTGGTTCGGCCGGGTGCCGAGGACCCCGTCGAAGACCTCCTTGCAGACGGGCACCAGGTCCGGGTGCGCCACCCACGAGCCGTCGAAGCCGTCGCCGGCCTCGCGGGTCTTGTCGTCCCGCACCTTCGTCAGCGCGATCTCGTTGACCTCTGGATCGCGGCGGGACGGGATGAACGCGGCCATGCCGCCCATCGCGTGCGCGCCCCGCGCGTGGCAGGTCTTGACGAGCAGCTCGGTGTAGGCGCGCATGAACGGCGCGGTCATCGTGACGGCGTTCCGCTCCGGCAGCACGAAGTCACGGCCCCGGGTGCGGAATTTCTTGATGATGGAGAACAGGTAGTCCCACCGGCCGGCGTTCAGGCCGGCCGAGTGCTCGCGCAACTCATAGAGGATCTCGTCCATCTCGAACGCGGCCGGGATCGTCTCGATGAGCACCGTGGCGCGGATCGTGCCCCGCGGGATCGCCAGGAAATCCTGGGCGATGCCGAACGCGTCGTTCCACAGCCGCGCCTCCAGGTGGGACTCCATCTTCGGCAGGTAGAAGTACGGGCCCTTGCCCTTGTCCAGCTGCCTGTGCGCGCTGGTGGCCATGTACAGGGCGAAGTCGGTCAGGCTGCCCGACGCCCGGCGGCCGTCGATGAGGATGTG
>JASHXJ010000526.1 GCA_030043595.1 Trebonia sp. | reverse complement strand
GCGGAAACACATACAACCGGGCCGGTATCCGCCGCTGGGCGCACTGGTCCAGCAAGTCTCGGACGATCGCAGTACCTATACCGCGACCCTGAAACGCCGGATCAATCTCGATCGTGCGCAAGAACCCCGCGTCAGGCTGCCAGTCGACGTCCAGCGCTCCGGCCACCTGCCCACCCACGACGATGACCTGCGCCCGGCCGGAGCCGAGCCACTGGCGGTGGTACGCCCGGGCGTCTTCATCTGTATAGCCGTCGAACGCTCGCGCAAGATAGCCGCCCATCGAGGCCCAGTGAATGCCGAACAGGACATCAGCGTCATCAGGACCGGCCGAGCGCAGTTCATAGGCGGGCATGGGCGCCAGGCTACATCCGTGGGGCGGGGCCGTAACACGATGGAAATTCTTCTAGGCGCTCTTCCGGCACGGGCTGATCGAGCCCGGCACGCGAAGACGCCCCAGGGAGCTCGCATTGCCCAAGACAACCGCCTCGGTGCGGGATGTGCCTATGCCGCAGTTCCTGCAGGACGCCTTCGCAACGCATGTCGCGGAGTTCGCTCTCGCAGAACGCGACGTGGTGTGCCGGACCGCGAGGTGCACCCTGCGGCGCGACTACTACAACCGAGAGATCTGGAAGCCTGCGCTTGCCGCCGCCGGGCTGGCCAACGACACGACGTTCCACGACCTGCGGCACACTTTTGCCAGCACGGCCCTTGCCGAGGGCGTGCCGATCTCCGAGGTCTCCCGCTGGCTCGGGCACAGGTCGATCACCACCACGGTGGACCTGTATGGCCACCTGGTCCCCGAGGCCAGCAGCCGTGCCCGCGACGCGCTCGATAGGACATTCGCCTCCGCGCGCATGTGCCCCCAGAGGGTCCCGACTGATTCCTAACCAGCTTTCCGCCGCAGGTCAGGAGCGTGTACAGGGGGCGAGCCGGCCTGTAGGCCGGGTTCTGTGCGCCCGCTTGCGCGGGGCGGCGGTCATCCATCTGGGACTGCCGTTGCCGACAGCCTCGTGCGGTCTACCCGCGAGCATCGGGCGGGCAGCCCTCAATCGCTCGCGCAGGCCCGCGCCTCGCGGCATGGGCCCTTTTGACCTTGCTCCGGGTGGGGTTTACCGAGCCGCCGCAGTCACCTGCGGCGCTGGTGGTCTCTTACACCACCGTTTCACCCTTACCCCGCGACGCGGGGCGGTCTGTTTTCTGTGGCACTGTCCCGCGGGTCACCCCGGGTCGGCGTTACCGACCACCCTGCCGTGTGGAGCCCGGACCTTCCTCACCGGGCCCGAAGCCCGGCGCGACCGCCCGGCCGACTCGCCCTTCACTTCAGGATACGCGGCTGCGCTCCGCGGCGACGGACTCATGATCGTGCGCCGCGGCTGCCTCGGGCGGGTTCGGCCGGACCAGGGCGAACACGAGGATGCTCGCGACGGCGCCGATGCCGGCGGCCACGATGAAGGTCAGGTCGAGGCCGTGGGCGAACGCGTCGTGAACGAGCGGTGCCAGGGCGGGCGAGCGGGTGAGCACCGCCTCGGCCTGGCCGCCGCTGATGGCGCCCGCGAGGCTGGGGCCGGCGACGTGCTCAAGGCCGGAGCGGAACACCTGGCCAAGTACTGCGATGCCAAACGCGTAGCCGAGCTGCCTGAAGGTACTGAGCGCGCCGCCCGCCATGCCCGCGCGGGACCAGTGCACCGCGGCCATCGCCGACGACGACAGCGGTGCGAGGCACAGCCCGGCGCCGATGCCGACGAGAGCGAGCCCGGGTATGACCACGGGCCAGCTGGAACCGGGCCCGACCAGCGCCTGGGCGAGCGCGCCCGCCGCGATGACCAGCAGGCCGGTGCCGATGAGCAGGCGCGGCGAGGTTTTGTGCAGGATCCGGCCGATCGAGCCCGACACAGCGAACGCGCACAGGCTGCACGGGAGCACTACCAGGCCCGCCTGGATCGCGCTCAGGCCGAGCACGGACTGCAGCCACAGCGACAGGTAGGTCATCGACGCCCAGGCGGCCGCCGACAGCAGCGCGCCCGCGACGAGCAGCGCCGTGAAGGAGCCGTTGCGCAGCAGCGAGAGGTCGAGCATGGGGTGGGCCCGGCGGCTCTCGACGAGGGCGAACACCGCGAGCGCGACGGCCGCGAGCGCGAGCAGGGCAATCGTCTCGGCGGACGCCCACGATCCCCGGATCAGCGCGTACGTCAGGGCCGCCGCGGCGACGGTGAAGCTCGCCATGCCGGGCAGGTCGACGCCGCGCGGGTGCGGGTCGCGGGATTCCGCGACGACGAGCAGGGTGAGGGCGACCGCGACGACGCTGACCGGCAGGTTGACCAGGAAGATCCAGCGCCAGCCGAAGTGCGTCGTCAGCAGCCCGCCGATGATCGGCCCGGCGGCCGCGGCCGCGCCGTTGACCGCTCCCCACACCCCGAACGCGATACCCCGGTCGCGGCCCGAGTACGAACTGCTGATCAGTGCCATCGTGGTCGCGAACATCGCCGCCGCGCCGATGCCCTGCACGCCGCGCGCGGCGATCAGTACGGCCGCGTTCGGCGCCAGGCCGCAGGTTAGCGAGGACGCGGCGAAGACCGCCAGGCCGATCAGGTAGACCCGGCGCCGCCCGTACCTGTCGGCGATGGACCCCACGGTCAGCACCAGCGCGCCCAGCACCAGGGCGTACAGGTCGATCACCCACTGCAGGTCCGGGAATGTCGTGTGCAGCTCACGGGCCATGTCCGGCAGCGCGACGTTCACGATCGTCACGTCCACGAGCAGCATGAACGCGCCCGCACACACCGCCACCAGCGGCCACCATCTGCGCATCGCCCACTCCTTCCTCCGATGTACAAGATCGGGTATGACTGACGGATGGTCTAGCCACTACCGCAGATATCACCGGATCTCGACATCTGCTAGGGTTTTCTGGTGGATGACGTCACGATCGACGAACTCGACAGGCAGCTCGTGCACTGTCTCGGGGTGGACGGCCGGGCTTCCTTCAGCCGGATCGCGGAGATCCTCGAGGTCTCCGACCAGACGGTGGCCCGCCGGTACCGGCGGCTGCGCTCGGCGGGGGTACTGCGCGTGGTCGGGCTCAAGGCACGGGACAAGGTCGGATCGCTCGGCTGGTTCCTGCGCATGCGGTGCGTTCCTGGCTCCGGCGAGGCGATCGCGGACGCCCTGGCCCGCCGTCCTGACACCGCGTGGATCCAGCTGCTGTCCGGCGACACTGAGGTGCTGTGCACGCTACGCGGCGACGCGCGGGACGACCGGTACTCGCTGCTGGCCAAGCTGCCGCGCAGCGCGCGGATCGTCGCGGTAAGCGCCTACTCGCTGCTGCACCTGTTCACCGGCGGGCCGGACGCGCTCGGTTTCCTCCAGGTGCTCCCCGAGGAACAGGTCGAGCCGCTGCGGATCCCGGTCCGCGGCGGCCGCGTCGAACTGGGCGAGCTCGACGGCCGGCTGTTCGAGGCGCTCGGCAGGGACGGCCGCGCCAGTCACGCCGAGCTCGCCGCCGACGTCGGCTGGTCGGAGTCCACCGTGCGGCGCCGCATGGACCAGCTGCGGGACGTCGGCGTGCTCTACTTCGACCTGGAGCTGGACATGTCCGCGTTCGGCTTCCGGTCGTCGACGTGGCTGTGGATGTCGGTGCCGCCCGCGCAGCTCGCGGCCACGGGCGAGGCGCTCGCGAAGTTCCCCGAAGTCGCCTACGCGGCCGCCACCACAGGGCCGGCCAACCTGGCGGTCTGCGCGGTCTGCCGCGACGAGGCGGAATTCTATGAGTTCATGACCGCCAAGGTCGGCGCGCTCGCGGGCGTCGGGCGGGTCGAGACCGCGCCGATCATCCGCACTGTCAAGCAGGCATCTCCGACCACGTTCCCGCGCGGGGCTGCGAGGCTACCGAGCGGCTGATGAGATGGTGGGCCGGGGGAAGACAGAGAGGTGACCGATGGACCGGGGCAGGCTGGAAGCCTTCAGCGACGGCGTGTTCGCCGTCGCGATCACCCTGCTCGCGCTCAGCCTTGCCGTCGCCGGACCGGGACACGGGTCGCTCGCCCACCTGCTCGCTCACCGCTGGCCTGCCTTCGTCGCGTACGTGATCAGCTTTTTCACGGTCGGCATCATCTGGGTCAACCACCACGCGCTGCTGTCGAACGTCGTCGCGGTGGACCGGGTGCTGCTGTTCCTCAACCTGGTTCTGCTGTTGTTCGTCGTGATGATCCCGTTCTCCACCGGGACAGTAGCCGACTACCTTTCGCCCGGCGGATTCGACGCGCGGGTGGCGGTGGCCCTGTACGGGGCAGTGCTCGCGGGGATGTCGGTAGGGTTCGCCTCGATGTTCGAGTGGTCGCTGCATGGAGGACACACCAAGGTGCAACTGCCGCGGGACCAGTGGTGGGCGGCGCGGCGGCGGTTCGCTGCTGGCGGGCTGGTCTACCTCGTGATCATCGGGCTGGCGTTCGCCAGCGCGCCCGTGGCCTTCGCGCTTTCGGGGGTAGTGGCGCTGTACTACGTGTTCGAGCGAACACCAGCCATCCGCGCTGCAACCGATAGCGACAGCGATTTATCCGGATACTGAGACAGTTTCTCGCACATAGGACCCGAGACGCATGTTTTTCCGCTCGTTTTGTCCATTTTGTCCATGCCGCTCGGGTCCTATGCCGTTTCGGGCGCGCGGACGGCGCCCGGTATGGGTGGTCTGTCCGGTTCGATGAGCGGGCGAGCGGGTCGCAGCGCGCCGAGGAGAGCCGGGGAGGAAGGCCTGCCTAAGCCACGGAGTCCGGGACCGTGGACTCCAGCTGGCTGACCGGGGATGGCTGCTTCGGCGGGGCGGACTTGCGCAGCGGCGGAGCGAACGCCAGGCCCGCCGCGACGCAGGCGAACGGGATGACCGGCAGCAGGTAGCGGTAGTCGAAGTCGGCGATCGCGATCGGGAAGACGAGCAGTGCGACCGCGGTGACCCAGGGCAGCATCGGCGTGCCGCGCACCTGCCAGCGCAGCGGGAACGGGCGCAGCCGCAGCGGCCGCACCGGCCGGCGCAGGGTCAGCACGCCGCCCAGGCCCATCAGCAGGATCACGGCGAACAGCGGGCCGTAGGTGAACACCAGCCGCTGGTAGACCACGATCGGCAGCGCGAACACCTTGATGACCCGGCCCGGCGCCTGGTGGCCGTAGCTCAGCCAGTCCGAGTAGGCGGTGCCGCCCTTGATCCACTCGTGGCTGGTCAGGTTCGGCGGCAGGTAGGACGCGTCGTAGTGCAGGTGGAAGTCGTAGTAGGAGACCGTGCCCGGGTCCGGGTAGCCGATCCGCGGGAACCCGAACGACAGCCCCACATCCTTGACGACCGTCTTGATGTAGTCGAGCGGCTGAGCCTCGACCGCGTGGATCACGAAGTCGGTCAGCACCCTGTTGCCCGCCGGCGAAACAGGACCGCCGATGCTGTTGATGTCCTCGTGGACCTGCGGGGCGTGCCAGACGAAGTCCCCTGGCGGGGTCCGCGCGGACAGCGGCTCCGTCGGGCACACCGTGGCCTGCTCGCCCGTCGGCTTGATTACCCCGCAGTTGGCGAACGACGACACTCGCCCCCACAGGTAGAAGCCGTCCGACAAGGTCATGTTGTACTGCCCGGTCAACCCGTACTGCGCGCTCCACACGTGGAACCAGCCGATGTACGCCGCGACCGGTGCCAGGCAGCCGACTCCTATCATGATCGCTGCCAGCCAGCCGCGCAGGCTCCGCCAGCCCCGGATGAGCAGGAACAACGGGAACAGCGCGAGGACGATCGCGCCTTCGGTCCGCACGTCGACCGCATAGCCCACCAGCAGCCCGGCGATCAGCGCCACCCACCACGTGACCTGCTTTCGCCACAGGATCAGCAGCATGGCGATCATGAGCAGGAAGGTGAACAGCGACTCGGCCATGATCATGTGCTCGTCTTCGATCATGTAGCCGTCGAGCAGCACCGGCAGCGTCGCGACCGTCGACCACAGCCTGGAGACGCCGTAGTGGCGCAGCAGGGCGTAGATCATCACCGCGACCGCCAGCCCGAACAGGTGCTGGACCACGGTGACCAGGGTCAGGCTGTGGAAGGGCAGCAGCAGCCGCAGGAACAGCGAGTAGCCGGTCGACTTGGACAGGTTGGGCTGCGGCCGCAGCGCGGCGCCGAGGTAGACGTAGGAGTCACCGGCGAACCACAGCGCGCCCGGGTAGCCGAGCACGGCGAGCAGCCGCAGGAACGCGCCGGCCGCGAGCGCCCACGTGAACAGCCTGTTCTCGCGGGCGAGCGAGCGCAGCCGGGTCACCGCCCGGCGCGGCCGCCCTTGCCGCCTCGCCGCCTGCCCGGGCGCATCCGCTGTCACGTCGCGCTGCACGGCCATGATCCTATCCGGGTGAACCGCACGGCGTGGCCTTCAGGCGGGCAAACCAGGCCGCAGTGCTATCACGCGGGTTCATCGTCGTGCCCCCGTCATTGCTGGGTACCTGAGTCCATGATGAAAGGAGTGTGACTGCCGTGACCACGATGATGGCGCTGCGGGCGCACGCGCGCGGCGGACCGGAAAAGCTCGTGTACGAGGCGGCCCCGGCGC
>JASHXJ010000525.1 GCA_030043595.1 Trebonia sp. | reverse complement strand
GCGTGCGCAGCGAGCGCGCGGGGACGGCCGCCTGGTACCGCCCGCCCGCCAGCTCCCAGCCCAGTGAGCGGTACAGCGGCATCGTCGCCGGGTACAGCGCCGACAGCGGGTAGCCGCGCGCCGCGATCAGGTCGAGCAGGGCGGTCATCAGCTGCCTGCCGATGCCCTGGCCGCGGTGCTCGGGGGCGACCTTCACGCTCGCCACCCCGGCGCACGGCACCGCGCGGCCGTGCCACCACTGGCGCATGTCGTGGAAGACGGCGGCGCCCGCCGGGCGGCCTGCCGCGAACGCGCCGAGGAAGGCGCCCTGCCGGACGCGGACGGAGGCGACATGGGTCCAGTTCGCCCGCTGCGCCGCCGACATCGGGCCGAACGCGCGCTCCCCCAGGTCGACCTGGGCGTCCATGTCGTCGTCTGGCGTCAGCGGCCTGATCTGCACGGCAGCCACGTCCCGCGGCCCGGGCCGGTCAGCCGATCTTCTCCATGATGTCGTCGGACACCGAGTAGTTCGCGTACACGTCCTGCACGTCGTCGGAGTCCTCGAGCGCGTCGATCATCTTGAACACGCGCTTGGCCTGGTCCTCGTCCAGCTCGATCTCCACGCTCGGCAGGAACGCGGCGTCGGCGGACTCGTAGTCGATCCCGGCGTTCTGCAGGGCGGTGCGGACCGCCACCATGTCGCCGGGCTCTGAGATGATCTCGAAGGAGTCGCCGAGGTCGTTGACCTCCTCGGCGCCGGCGTCGAGGACCGCGGCGAGCACGTCGTCCTCGGTCAGCGTCCTGGTCTTGCCGACGATGACCACGCCCTTGCGGCTGAACAGGTAGGACACCGAGCCCGGATCGGCCATCGAGCCGCCGTTGCGGGTGAACGCGACCCGCACGTCGGAGGCGGCCCGGTTCCTGTTGTCGGTGAGGCACTGCACGAGGACCGCGACCCCGCCGGGACCGTACCCCTCGTACGTGATGGTCTCGTACTGGGCGCCGCCGGCCTCCTGGCCGGAGCCGCGCCGCACGGCGCGGTCGATGTTGTCGTTGGGCACCGAGCTCTTCTTGGCCTTCTGGATCGCGTCGTACAGGGTGGGGTTCCCTGCCGGATCGCCGCCGCCGGTCCGCGCGGCCACCTCGACGTTCTTGATCAGCTTGGCGAACAGCTTGCCGCGCTTGGCGTCGACCACCGCCTTCTTGTGCTTGGTGGTGGCCCACTTGGAGTGGCCGCTCATGACGTTCCCTTCACCATTGAAACGAACAGCTCGTGGATGCGCCGGTCGGGGGTCAGTTCCGGGTGGAACGCGGTGGCGAGCAGAACTCCCTGCCGGACGGCGACGATCCTACCTTCGTCGCGGCCGAGCACGCAGACGCCCGGGCCCGCCTGCTCCACCCAGGGGGCGCGGATGAACACCGCGTGGAACGGCGCTTCCGCCGCCTCTATTTCCGTGTCTATGTCCACGTCTATGTCCACGTCGCGCTCGAACGAGTCGACCTGGCGGCCGAACGCGTTACGGCGCACGGTCATGTCGATGCCGCCGACCGTCTGCTGGCCTTCGGCTCCGTCCAGCAGACGGTCGGCGAGCATGATCATCCCGGCGCAGCTGCCGAACGCCGGCAGGCCGCCGGCGATCAGCTTGCGCAGCGGCTCGAGCAGGTCGAATGCCACGGCCAGCCGCCACAGCGTGGTCGACTCCCCGCCGGGGAGCACCAGGCCGTCGCACTCCTCGATCTCGGTCAGGCGGCGCACTGGCCTGGCCTGCGCTCCCGCCTCCTCGAGCGCGCGCAGGTGCTCCTGGACATCGCCCTGCAGGGCGAGTACACCGATAACCGGCAATTCCGCTACCAGCTCCGCTACCAGCCCCGGCCGGCATAGTGCTGCTCGGCGGGGAGCGTGTCGATGTTGATGCCGACCATCGCCTCGCCAAGGCCGCGGGAGACCTTGGCGACCACGTCCGGGTCGTCGTAGAACGTCGTGGCCTTGACGATCGCGGCGGCGCGCTTGGCCGGGTCGCCGGACTTGAAGATGCCGGAGCCGACGAACACGCCTTCGGCGCCCAGCTGCATCATCATCGCCGCGTCGGCCGGGGTCGCGATGCCGCCGGCGGTGAACAGCACGACCGGCAGCTTCCCGGCCTTCGCCACCTCGGCGACCAGGTCATACGGTGCCTGCAGCTCCTTGGCGGCGGTGAACAGCTCCTCCGGCGGCAGGCTCGCCAGGCTGCGGATGCCCTGGCTCAGCGAGCGCATGTGCCGGGTGGCCTCCACGACGTTGCCGGTGCCGGCCTCGCCCTTGGAGCGGATCATCGCCGCGCCCTCGGCGATCCGGCGCAGCGCCTCGCCCAGGTTGGTCGCGCCGCACACGAACGGCACGGTGAACTTCCACTTGTCCACGTGGTGCGCCTCGTCGGCCGGCGTCAGCACCTCGGACTCGTCGATGTAGTCGACCCCGATCGCCTGCAGGACCTGAGCCTCGGCGAAGTGCCCGATCCGGCACTTGGCCATGACAGGGATCGACACCGCGGCGATAATCCCGTCGATCATGTCCGGGTCGCTCATCCGCGCGACGCCGCCCTGCGCCCGGATGTCCGCGGGCACCCGCTCCAGCGCCATCACCGCGACCGCCCCCGCGTCCTCGGCGATCCTGGCCTGGTCCGGCGTTACGACGTCCATGATCACGCCGCCTTTGAGCATCTCCGCCATGCCGCGCTTCACCCGCGCGGTGCCCGTCTCCGCCGGGGGCTGCGTGGGCTTGCCGACAGTGGACATGTCGAAGACCTCCTGATGCTGCGTGCTTTCTTCCATCGTATGCGGTCGCGGACGGGTCAGCCGAGACCCGCGCCGTCGCCGAGGGCGTCGTCCATCTCGAAGAACTCAGGCTGCGGCGCGTTCCCGGCCAGCCGGAACACCCGGACCAGCGGCCGCCGCCTGGCGTCGATCGTCCGCGCGGCGACGTCGTTGTAGAACTTGCGGGCGATGAACACCTGGTGGGCCGCCGCGTCGAACTCGGCGAGCAGCTCCTTGGCGCCGTCCCTGCCTTCCAGCTCCGCCCTGAAGCCTGGCTGGCCGAGCGTGGCGCGCAGCGCCCGGGTCAGGTCGCTTTCCGCCAGGTCGCGCTCGGCCTGGCCGGCCTCCTTGGCGCGGCGCACCGCGTCGGCGAGCAGCAGGCTGGCCGCGGGGTCGAGCAGCCCGCAGGAGGCCAGCTCGTAGGCCGACGAGCTGCGGCGCACCATCGCCAGGTCGAGCGCGGTGCGCGCGGCCTCGACGCGGTTGTGCATCCGGTCAAGGCGCCCGGCCCGCCAGGAGACGTAGACGCCGAACACCACCACGATCAGCAGCACAAGGACGAGGTAGGTCCACGTCATTGGGCCACCCCGACGGTGGCGCGGCCGAGCACCACGGTCTCGTAGACGCGCACCACGTCCCGCGCGACCACGTCCCAGTCGTAGCTGGCCACCGCGTCGAGCGCCGCCACGGACAGCTCGGCCCGGAAGC
>JASHXJ010000524.1 GCA_030043595.1 Trebonia sp. | reverse complement strand
GTGGGCCATCGCCGGGAGCACGCCCTGGTGCAGCAGGATCCCGGCCGGGACCGCGATGATGCCCGCGACGAGGCCGGTGATGCCCACTGAGCAGATGACCATGATGAGGGTTTGCCTGGGGGTCATGCCGAGGGCCTTGAAGATGCCGATGTCGTGAGCGCGCTCGCGGATCTGCAGGGCGACCGTGTTCAGCACGCCGAGGCCGGCGACGGCGATGATCAGCAGGGTGAGCATGGTGACCAGGGTGACCACGGCGAACAGCGCGTTGTTGCCCCCGCTGAGGCTGGGGACGGCGTAGCTGCCGCCGAGCGTGCCTTGCAGCGCGCTTGCATAGGCGTCGACGTTCACGCCCGGCTTGACCGAGACAGCGTAGGAACCAGGGCCGCTGACCGTCGGGTCGATCGCGGTCAGCGTGCCGGGCGACATGTAGATGTCCACGTCGTCGCCCGGCCTGAAGACCTCGCCGACGATCTTCGCCGTGACCTTGTGCGCGCCGTTGACCAGCGTGTAGGTGTCGCCGACCGCGGTGCTGGTGTCGTTGAGGAAGAGGGTGTTGACGTCGATCTGGGGCGTGCTCGCGGACTGGGAGTACCAGGCCCCCGAGATCAGCACCAGCCCGGACCAGGACGGGTCGCCATCGCCGTACGCGGTGACCTGCGCGCCGCCGTCGGCGTCGCCGAGGCCGGGCAGCGACAGGTTGTCCTGTGCCACCGACAGGGCGTGCAGCGTGCCCGGCGTGGCGGCGATGGCCGCGGTGATCGCGTGCTGCTGCGCGGCGGTCAGGGTCTGCCCGCCGGGGCCGACGATACCGACGATGCGAACCCGCCGCCCCTTGGCGGGCTTGCCGGGGCCGACGGAGACAGGACCGGGAGGCGCCGTCACGCCGGTGGGCAGCGGCATGACCTGCACTGGCAGCCTCGCCGCTTGTGAGATGTCATCGTAGACGCGGTTCAGCGAGGTCGCCAGGCCCACCCCGAACGTCACCGCGGCCGCGCCGAACAGCACTGCGACCACCGTGACGAACGTGCGGCCCGGCCGGGCTGCGGGCGAGGCGAAGCCCAGGGTGACCGGGCGGGGCACGCCCGTCAGCCTGGCCAGCAGCCGCTGGGCGACGAACCCGTGCTTCGGCTTCGGGGCGCGGCCGGTCGCGATCGCCTGTACCGGCGACATCGCCCCGGCCCGCGACGCCGGGCCGACCGCCGCCGCGACGGTCAGCGCGAGCACCGCGAGCGGCACGGTCAGGTCCACCCAGAACGGCACGCCGAGCACGCCGACCTGGTACACCTGCGCGTTCTGCCGGTAAAGCGGCGCCGCCAGGAGGTTGCCGCAGATCGCGCCGGCGATCGCGCCGGTCACCGCGGGTACCGCGACGAGCAGCACGTAACAGGCCACGACCTGCAGCGGCGTGAAGCCGATGGCCTTGAGCACGCCAATGCGCGTGGTGCCGGCGACGACCGCGCCGCCGACTACGTTCACGACGATCAGCACCGAGATGACCAGGGCGATCACGCCGAACGCGATGATGAACGGGACCCAGGGGGCGACGCCCGATTGTTCGGAGGTGCGGATGTCGAGGTAGGAGACCGGGTCTTGCACCGCGCCCGACGGCAGCGCGGCCCTGATCTCGGCGATGTCGCTCGCGATGGCGGCACCGGTCGCGTTCGACGAGAACCGGTAGAGCAACTGGACCTGGCCGGTGCCGCCCGGGCGGCCCCCGGTGATCGCGTTCATCTCGGCCGGGAGCACCCAGGCGTCAGCGGTGTTGGTGACCGAGTTGGCGACGCCGACGACGGTCAGCACCTGCTTTCCCACGGTGATCGTGGAGCCCAGCTGGCCGGGCGCGTCCGGGGAGATCGCGATCTGGCTGTCGCTGGCCGGCCAGTGGCCCTGCTGCAGGGTGAGGTCGTCCACCGGGCCGCCGGGCGAGGACCGGCCGACAAGGTTCATCGGATTGGTGACCGTGCCCTCGATGCCAGGGATCGACACCTGCGCGTCGACGTTCTGCGCGGCGAACGGCCCGGCGACCGCGGTGACGCCGCTGACCCTGGTCGCGGCCGTGATCTGGGCCGCGGAGGCGACGGACGTGTCCACCATGACGGCGACATCCGCGCCGTTCTGGGACGCGAAGGCGTGGTCGAACGGGGAGTGCGCGTCGGCGAGCATGCCGAGCGCGAGGGTGGAGGCGGCGGTCGCGACGAGCACCACCAGGCCGATGATGGCGGCCTGGAGCTTTCGCCCGCCCAGGCCGCCGCGGGCGGCGCGGAAGACAGCGCTCATGACCCCGTGCCTGTCCTGTTGACTGCGGGTCCGCTGCCGGCTGCGGGTCCGCTGCTGACTGCGGGTCCGCCTGCGACCGGCGTGTCGGAGGCGACCGGCGTGTCGGAGGCGATGCGCCCGTCGGCGATGTGGACCACGCGGCGCGCGTACCGGTGCGCGAGCTCGGGGCTGTGCGTGACGAGGATCAGCGTCTGGCCCCTGGCGTTGAGGTCGAGCAGGAGCTGGCCGATCTCGTCGCCGGTGGCGGTGTCGACCGCACCGGTCGGCTCGTCGGCGAGCAGCAGCGACGGCTTGTTGATCAGCGCGCGGGCGATCGCGACGCGCTGTCGCTCGCCTCCGGACAGCCGGGCCGGATAGGCGTCGCGCCGGTGCCCGATCCGCAGCGTGTCGAGGAGCTCGTCGGCGCGCACTCGGGCTTCCCTGGCCTTCGCCCCGCTGAGCTGCGCGGGAAGCAGCACGTTGTCCAGCACGGTCATGTCGTCGAGGAGGTTGAAAAACTGAAAGATCATGCCGACCTGCCTGCGGCGGAACTTCGCGGCACCCGCCTCGGACAGCTGGTCCACCCGGTCATCGCCTACCAGGACCGCGCCGGAGGTCGGCCGGTCCATCCCCGCGATGAGGTTGAGCAGCGTCGACTTGCCCGACCCGGACGGTCCCATGATGGCGACCGCCTCACCGGCCTCGATCCGCAGCGAGACACTGTCGATGGCGGCCACCGGTGCGCCGTCGTACCTCTTCGTCACGTCATGTAGCTCAACGAGCGTGTCCATGGTGGCGAAGGTAGCCGCGCGGCGACGCGGTCCGCGTCGCTCCCGCGGCTGATTCTTCCGAACGAACCGGGGTTACCCGGCCAGCGCCGTCATCCTTGCGATGTAGTCCGGTACGCGCCGCGGCGGATGCCCGTGACCCGCGCGAGGGTGACAATGAATGGGTGGAAGGACGTATCGGCTGGCTGGTGGCCTTCTTCCGGCGAGCGGAACCGCGCGAACCGACTCCGTCGAGGTGGGGGCTCGCCCTAGACGCCGCCATCGCGGCGGCCGCGGCGGGCGGCGCGGTCTACGAGGTGAGGTCGCACTACCTGAACCAGCCCGGCACAGCGTCGGTGACCGTGTCCGGCACTGTCGCCGCGGTCCGGCACGCCCTGCTGGTGGGCCTGCCGCTGAGAAAGCTGGGCCCTCCGGTCATCACCGGACCGCCGGCGCACGCGTTGCTGCTGGTGCTGGCCGCCGCGTTCACCGCGCTGCCGCTGGCCGGCCGGCGGCTGTACCCGATCACGGCCTGGCTGGTCATCATCGCCGCGATCATCACCCTGAGCGGCACCTTCGTGCCGCCGGTCGCGCTCGTCACCGCCGCGTTCGCCGCCTACAGCGCGCTCGCCCACTCCCGCTACCGGAACCTGGCGATCGCGGTGGTTTGCGTGACCACCGCCATCATCGGCCCGGCGCTCGGCAACGGGCTGCCCCGGTTCTCCAGCAACCTCACCGCCATCTTCGGGATCCTGCCCGCCGCCGGGGTCGGCCTCGGCATCCGCGAGCTGCGCCACCGCCTCGCCGACTCCACCGCGAAACTGCGCCGCGCGGCCGCCGACGCCGCGGCGGCGACGGAGCGGGCGCTGGCCGCCGAGCGGGCGCGGATCGCGTCGGAGCTGCATGACGTGGTCACGCACAACGTGTCGGTCATGATCGTCCAGGCCGGCGCGGCGCGGAAGATCATGGCTTCCTCCCCGGCCGACGCCGAGAACGCCCTGCTGGCCGTGGAGTCGACGGGCCGCGAGGCGATGACCGAACTGCGGAACCTTCTCGGCGTGCTCAGCCCCGCCGCCGACGGCCGGGACAGCCGTTCTGCTGGGGCTGGCGCAGCCACTGGGCCGCGACCGGGCGGCGGGTCGGTGGCGCTGCGCCCGCAGCCAGCGCTGCGCCCGCAGCCGGGACTCGGCGAGCTGCAGGCCCTGATCGGCCGGGTGTCGGCCGCAGGGCTCCCGGTCAAGCTCCAGGTCAGCGGCGAGCCGCGGCCCCTGTCCCTGGGCGCGGACCTGGCCGCCTACCGGGTCGTGCAGGAAGGCCTGACGAACGTGCTGCGGCACGCGGGGCCGGCTGCGGCGACCGTGGGCGTGAAATGGGGCGAGGAGCTCGTGATCACGGTCAGCGACGACGGCGATGGCAGCGGCCTGCGCGACGCCAGCGATGGCAACGGTGCCAGCGGTGGCAGCGGTGCCAGCGGTGGCAACGGTGGCGGTGGCAACGGCAGCGGCGCACAGGGCCGGGGCCTCCTCGGGCTGCGGGAGCGGCTGGAGCTCTACGGCGGGGAACTCGCCGCGGGGCCCCGGCCGGGCGGCGGCTGGCAGGTACGGGCGGTCATGCCGACCGGGTCCGCATCATGACCGACGAGGTCCCCACCAGTGGTGCTCCGCGCCCGGTGACCGTGGTGATCGCGGACGACCAGGCGCTGGTGCGGGGCGGCTTCCGGCTCATCCTCAAGGCGGCGGGCATCGACGTGCTCGCCGAGGCCGCCGACGGCGAGCAGGCGGTCTCCGCGGTGCTCGAGCACCGGCCCGACGTCGTGCTGATGGACGTCCGGATGCCGCGGCTCGACGGCATCGAGGCGACGCGGCGCATCGTCGCAGCCGGGGCCTCAACGCCGGCCGGGGCTTC
>JASHXJ010000523.1 GCA_030043595.1 Trebonia sp. | reverse complement strand
CGGAAGCTGCGCCTTCCCCTGGTTCCCGGACAGCAGCCACTGGCGTCGTGACGCGGCGGCCCTGCTGGAGAAAGAACTCACCCGCAACACCTTTCCGTCCGGCATCGACCGGGAGCTCGCCACGGACTACCACTGCTTCGTGGCCGCGCTCGGGCTCCTCGGGGCGGCGGAGGCGACCGCCGCCGGCCATCCCGTTTCCGATGCCACCTGGGAGCGACTGGCCGCGCTGGCCGATAGCGGCGCGGCGCTGCTCGATGACACTTCGCGGGCGCCGCGGCAGGGCGACGCCGACGACAGCCGCGCGATCCTCCTCGACGCGCCCGCCGAGAATCAGTGGCCACTGCTGCTCGCGCTCGGCGATGCCGTACTGGGCCGCCTCGACTGGTGGCCGCAGACTGTACCGGACGCGGGCAGCACGCTGGCTGGCGCACTGGCGGGCAGCCGACGCGAGGTGCCAGGAAGGCCCGCCCAGCGCCCGTCCCGGTTCCGGGATGCTGGAATAGCAATCCTCCGAACGCACCCGGCCGGCTCCCCAGAGATATGGTGCCGCTGTGACGGGGGACCGCACGGGTTCCTTTCCATTGCCGCGCACGCGCACGCCGACGCGCTCTCGGTGGAGGTGCGCTACGGCGGTGCCGACATCCTCGCCGACCCCGGCACCTACTGCTATCACGGCGAACCGGAGTGGCGCTCCTACTTCCGGTCGACGATCGCGCACAACACGGCGGAGATCGCCGGGCGCAGCCAGTCCCTTGAGGGCGGTCCCTTCATGTGGCTGCGGCACGCGCGAACCCGGCAGATCCGCGTCCAGGATCCGGACCTGAACTGGGCCGCGGAACACGACGGCTACACCACGCTTACCCCGAAGACCCGGCACCGGCGGTCGGTCCGGCTCGACCCCGCCCTGCGCGCCATCGACATCACCGACGTCATTGACACCGAAGGACACGAGGTCAGGCTGGCGTTCCATTTCGGCCCGCTCGTGCAGGTCAGCCTGGACGGGACCCGCGCCGAACTGACCTGGCCTGACGCCGCCGCGCCCGGCGCGGCACGCATGGAGCTCCCCGGCGGGCTGGACTGGAGCCTGCACCAGGGGGAGACCGCCCCGATCCTCGGCTGGTACTCGACCGGGCTTGGCAGGCGGCAGCCGGCCGCCACGCTCGTCGGAACCGGCCGTCCGCGGCACGACCTCCCGCTAATCACCCGCCTGGCATTCGCCAGTGTCTCCATTGACTCCGGATCTGATCCCGCGGAGGGCAGATGAGCCAGCAGTCGTTGAACACGCAGCAGGTCGTCCAGATTGTGCGGCGGCACAAGATACTCGTCTGCACCCTGGCCGTGGTGGGCGCACTCGCCGGCGCCGCGATCTCGGTGCTGAACCCTCCCCTGGTGAGCAGCCAGGCGGTCGTCGTGCTCCCGCAGGACGTGCCGGGCATGCCGAACTCCGCGACCGAAGCTGTCATCGCCAGCAGTGAACCGGTTCTTTCGCGTGCGCTGCCGCGGATCTCGCCGCCGATGCCGATGCTGACGCTGGACAAGCAGGTCAGCGCGCAAGCCGTGACGTCAAGTGTCATTTCCATTACCGCGAAGGGCAAGTCCGCCGCCCAGGCGGAGAGCGCCGCGAACGCGGTGGCGAACAGCTACATCGCGTATGCCGACAGCCCCGCCGCCCCGGTCGTGCGCATGCAGGTGCAGCTGCTGGAGTCGGCGACCACGGCGACCGGGATGAAAGCGCCCGCGCAAGACGCACTGGACGCTGGCCTCGGCCTGCTCGCCGGCCTGGTGGCGGGCATCCTCGTGGCCCTCGTCATCGGACGCCGCGGGCGCAGGCTCAGCGACCTCGACGACATCGCCAACTCGATCGGCGTTCCGGTTCTCGCCGCGGTCCCTGTCGGCCATCCCATTGACGCGACTGGCTGGACACGCCTGCTCGACGGCTACCAGCCCGGTTCGGTGGAGGCGTGGCGGCTGCGTCAGGCTCTGCAGGAGATAACGACCGCCGCGGCGTCCGCGAGCAGCCCTGGCCCTTCATCGGTCACCGTGCTGTCCATGCCCACCGATCCGCGCTCGATGGCCCTCGGCCCGCAGCTGGCGGCGTTCGGCGCGTCGCTCGGGCTGGCGACCCTCCTCGTCGCCGGCCCGCAGCAGGACACCAGCGCGACGGCGGCGCTCTACACCGCGTGCGGCGCGCCGCACGCGTTGCCCAAGCGGTCCGGCTATCTGCGGACCGTCGCCGCCGACACGGTGAACGTCACGGTCCCGGCAGCCGCGCAGCTCGTCGTCGTCGTGGCGGTCGCCGAAGGCAAGACGCCGCAGATTCCCAGGACGATGCCCACAGCCGTGACCGTACTTGGCGTCACCGCCGGCGTCGCGACCCCCGATCGGCTGGCCAGGCTGGCGATAGCCGCGGCTGCCGACGGCCGCGAAGTCGCCGGCCTGCTCGTCGCGGACCCGGACCCGGCAGACCGGACCACCGGCCGCTTCCCGCGCCCGGCCAGGCGGGTCCGCCGCGTGCTCGGGCCTGAGCTGCCCGGGCGCCTGCCGGACGCGCCGTCGCCAGGGTCGGGACCTGCGAGTCAGCCGCCGGTCGCGTCCGGCCCCGTGATCGAGCCCGAGCCGGGTCCCGTGATCGTGCACGAGCCGCCGGTTGAGCCCGATCGTGAGCCCGTGTCCGGGTTCGCCCCCGATCCCGGCCTCGCAGCCGGGCCGGTGTCCGAGGCTGAGCCTGACCCCGAGATCGGTGACGTGCTGCTGCGGCAGCCTGTGTTCGGGCTCGAAGTCGCGCATGAGAACGGATCCGCGGCCGAGACGGACATTCCCTCGGGCAGCGCCGCCGGGAATGGCCTGCCGACGGAGCGCATCTACTAGGGCGACTCGTGAATGGCGACATTAAAGACAGCGAAAGGTGCGCGGACGACGACGACGCCGTCGCCGCAGCGGGCAGCGGGTCCTCCCCGGGCTTCCTGTCGGCGGCCAGGCGGTTGTTCTCCCGCTCCTGGCGGAAGATGCTGGCGGTCGTCGTCGTGCTCTTCGTCGCGTGCGCGGCGGTCACGGCCCGGGTGCTGGTCTGGCCGGCGCAGGGCATGCCGGCCCGCGTCGACGCGATCATCATGATGGCCGGCCCGGGCGATCGGCTGCCGCTGGCGGTGAAACTCGCCCGCGAAGGCCGGGCCTCCGTCCTGGTCGTGTCGCAAGGCCACGATGGCTATGGCGGCCCCTGCCCGGCACCAGTGCCAGGCGTGCGGCTGATCTGCTTTGATCCCGTGCCGGGAAACACACGCGGTGAGGCCGAGTACGCCGGGCGTCTGGCCAGGAAATACGGGTGGCATTCTGTCGTGCTGGTGACGACGGCCGAGCAGGACACTCGCGCCCGCATCATGATGCAGCGGTGTTTCGCGGGCGACGTTTACGTCGTCACGGCCTCGCAGCCGCTGTCAGCACTGCCCTACCAGATCGCGTACGGCTGGGGAGCGCTGCTCAAGGCCCTCGTCGCGGTACGGACGTGCTAAGGGTCAGCCGGTCAGGTCCGGCTTGCTCAGGCCTTCGGGTTCAGCGCGGCTGCCAGCGGCGGCGCGGTCCTGTCCCGTTCTGACATCTGCGTGACCGGAAGCGGCCATGGAATGGCGAGTTCGGGGTCATCGAACGCGATAGTGACGTCCTCGGCGCTTTCGTGCGCGCGGTCTATCCGGTACGCCACATCCGCCGGATCGGTGAGCGCCTGGAATCCGTGCGCGCAGCCGGCGGGCACGTACAGGGAGACGGCGCTCGTATCGCTGAGCTCGAAGCTCTGCCAGTTGCGGTACGTGGGCGAGGCCGGGCGCAAATCGACGATGACATCGAAAATGACGCCATACGAACACCGGATGAGCTTTGCCTCGCCCAGGCCGCGGCGCAGGTGCAGCCCGCGTACGACACCGCGTGCCGAACGCGAGCAGCTGTCCTGGATGAAGCCATCGGGATCGAGTCCGGCTTGCCGCGCGATGTCCGCGTCGAATGTCCGGGAGAAGAAGCCGCGCTCGTCCCTGTGCGGCACCGGCTCGAACAACAGCGCGCCCGCGACCCGGGGAACAGCGCGTGCCTTCACGAGCCTGGCCTCCCGCTGCCGACGGGCTCCAGGTGGGCCCACAGATGCCAGCCCATGAGCGTCTGGCCGGGGAGCCCGTGTACCGGGAGCGGCGGCGCGTGCATGAACCGCTTGTAGGTGCGCGTGACGCGGAACGACGGGAAGTCGCGGGAGATTCGCTTGCGGTCATACACGAGGGCATACGGGTTGGCCGGGCCGTCGGTGTTGTAATGCGTGAACTCCGGCAGCCGCAGGTACCGGCCAAGTCCTGTCTTCCTGGCGTTCTCGATGTGCGCGCCGAGCATCCCGCCCGCGCCGTCGCCGGTCTTCAGGATCCCCACGCTGGCCAGCGGGTATCCGGCGAGCACGGCCACGCGGCGGATGAGGGCGATCGACACCAGGTAGTTCAGCGACCAGCGGGCGTACATCATGATCACTAGCTCGCCGCCCGGGCGCAGGACCCGGTGGATCTCCTTCTCGGCCTGCCCGATTTCCGGGACGTGGTGCAGCACACCGTGGCTGAACACCATGTCGAAGGTGCTGTCGGCGAAGGGCAGGTCGAGCACGCTGCCCTGCCGCAGGTCCTGGAAGGGCAGATCCCGCAGCGTCAGCCGGGTCCGGACTCTCTCGACGGACTCGGCGGTCAGGTCGACACCCGTCCAGAGTGCGCCGCGGCGGATGAGGCTCTCGGAGTCAGCGCCTTCGCCCAGCCCGATCTCGAGGACCCGCTTGCCGCCTAGGTTCAGCGCGTCGAAGCAGGCTGGCAGGTGATTCTCCGTCCGGTAACGGAACCGGTCATAGTCGGTGAAGAACTTCTCGTAGTCCCCGCCGAACCGTTCCCGCAGCCCGCCCACCTGAGCATCGCCGCAAGCGTGCTGCTGCCAGAAATCCTGGACCGTCTGCTCGTCCATCACGTCCGCACCCACTGTGCTGGCATCGCCCGCCCCCTAGCCCGCTGCCGAGACCCCAAGCGGCCGGCAGGTAGTGCTTTGTCCTACCTGATCGTGTCGCCGGCTGCGCTGATACGTCCCCGCGGACCCCGATGGGTGCGCGGATCCCCGCAGATCCGAAAGTATCCTGCTACTTAGAGTAATTACTCTGTATCATAGCGCATCTGTCCTCACTCTACTGTTTTGAACGACCGCATCGGAAGTTCAGAAGAGGGGAGGCCGAGGGCAGATGGTCAGACCGCAAACCGAGGGGGAAGTGCGGAGAACCCGGGGGCAACGGCACGAGCGCGCCGGCTACGACATTCTCATCCTCGATGCCGAGCACAAGCAGAGCCTGGCAAGCGCGCGCAGCCTCGGCCGGGCAGGACTGCATGTCGCCCTCGGCGAGAGTCTCAACCAGTGGCGTACACACCCGCCACTTCCATCATTTCGCTCCCGTTATTGCGCCCGGTCGATCGTGCTGCCGAGCTACGCGGATGATCCTGACGGCTACGCGGCCGCGGTCCTGTCATTCGTCCGCGAGCACCCGACCAAGGTCATCCTTCCGGCGGGCGACGCCACGTGCGTCACGCTGGTGCCGCATCGGCAGGAACTCGCCGCGCTCGGCACCGTGCTGGCCTTGCCGCCAGACGCCGCGGTCCGGATCGCCCTCGACAAGGACCGCACGCTGGAGGCCGCCCGCGAGCTCGGCATCGGCTACCCACGGTCAATGCGCATCAGCAACATCGAGGAACTGTCGGCCGCCGCGGCCGAGTTCGGGTTTCCGTTCGTGCTCAAGCCCACCGTCTCATGGACCGGGAAAACGCGAAGCCGAGCCCTTCCAGTCGAAGTCATTGATAAGGCGGAGGCGGCCGAGGTGGCCGAACGTTTCCTCGCCGAGGGCTCTGTCGTCCTGGCCCAGGAATGGGTGCCCGGCCGCCGCGAGGCGGTGACGCTCTTTATCGCCGACGGCGAGGTCATAGCCAGTTGCGGGCATCTGGAGCTGCGCACCACGCCGCAACTGGGCGGTGCCTCGGTCATGCGCGAGAGCATCGCGGTCCCGCGGGACGTTTACGACGCGGCCGTGCGGCTGGCGACGGCAATCGGGGTGGCGGGCCTGTGCGAGGTGGAATTCAGGCGTAACGCGCAGGATCGTCCGCTTCTGATGGAGATCAACCCGCGGATTCCTAGTACCATCGACAACTCGATCAGGTCAGGAGTCGATTTCCCGCTGCTCATATGGCAGCTGGCGACCGGACAGCCATTAAAGCGGGTCGAGGCCTACCGTACGGGTGTCCGGACGCGATGGCTGCACGGGGACCTGCGCTGGCTCCGGGACAATAATCACCGCGCCGGCCGCCCGGATAGCGTGTCCCGATTGCATGGTATCTGGACGTTTATTTCCGAATTCGCTCGCACTCGCCACTACGACTACTTCGACCCGGGTGACATGAGGCCTGCGATAGCGGAATTGCAGTACACGGCGGCGGTTATCCGGAGGTCACTGCGAGAGCAGTAGACCACCGGGTTCCTACGGGGAGGAGAATGTGTGTCATCTACTGAGGTGCTCATCATCGGCGCGGGGCCGTTTGGCCTGTCCATCTCCGCGCACCTGCGTTCGCACGGCATCGATCATGTCATTGCGGGCCGCGCCATGGATACCTGGCGCGCGCACATGCCGGCCGGCATGTTCCTGAAGTCTGAGCCGTATGGCTCGGACTTCGCGTCGCCGCGCAGCGGGTACGACGTCGCTGCGTTCTGCAAGTCACGCGGCCTGGACTATGCCGCGCGGCTTGGGCCGCTGAGCCTGGAGCGATTCCTCGGCTATGCCGACTGGTACGTCGAGCAGCTAGTGCCTGACGTGCGCGACGACACCGTGACCGGGGTGAGCGCGGTCGACGGCGGGTTCCGCGTGACATTCGAGGGCGCTGAGCAAGTCTTCGCCCGGCGCGTGGTGGTGGCCACCGGGGTGCGGCCATACGCGCATATCCCGGCCGAGTTGTCCGGTCTCTCGTCCGACCTGGTGACGCACACGACCGATCACCAGTCGCTGGATCGCTTCCGGGGCCGTCAGGTCGCGGTGCTTGGCGCCGGGCAGTCAGCGCTCGAAACGGCGGCACTGCTGCACGAGCAAGGGACCGACGTTCGCGTGATCGCGCGTGCTCAGGCGCTGGGCTGGAACAGGCCGAACCCGGAACACCTGAGTGCCCTCGGGCATATCCGCCGTCCGGTCAACAAGCTCTGCGAGGGATGGCGCTGCACGTTCTGGAATACTCCGGCCGCGTTCCGCACGCTGCCGAAAGACATGCAGGCCACTAAGGCGCGCACCGTGCTGGGGCCGGCCGGGGCCTGGTGGCTGAAGGAGCGCGTGGACGGCGTGATCGACGTGCTCACCAGCCATCGCGTGCGGGAGGCGACCCCCAGCGGCAGCCGCGTGCGGCTGCTCCTGGATGGCCCGGAGGAGCCGGTGGTCGACGCGGATCACGTGATCGCCGGGACCGGGTTCAGCATCGACTTGGCGCGGCTCGCGTTCCTGCCGGAAGAGCTCAGGTCGAAGATCGCGACCCGTCACGGCTCCCCGATAGTCAGCCGGGCCGGCGAGTCGGCGTTTCCCGGTTTGTACTTCGCGGGAGCGCCGACAGCGGTCAGCATAGGGCCGTCCGTGCGGTTCATCGCCGGGACGCACAATGTCGCGTCGCCGCTGGCAAGGCAGCTGGCTCGGCATGCTCGAGCCGACCGCGGACGACCCCTGCCGCACGGTGAACTCCTGTCGCGCGACGGTGCGGTCTTGTAGGCCGTGACGCGCTGGTGCGCCGGCGTGCCCGGTACGCCGGATCACGGTTGCCTCCACTAGGCTCGATTCGAAAGCGAAGCTGATCTACAGCAAGGAGCCGACGGTGGCGTCCATCGAAGCGGTGCATGCCAGGCAGATCCTGGACTCGCGGGGAAACCCGACCCTGGAGGTGGAAGTTGTCCTCGACGACGGCTCCGTCGGCCGGGCCGGCGTGCCCAGCGGCGCGTCGACTGGTGCGTTCGAGGCCGTGGAACTGCGGGACGGCGGGAGCGAGTTCGGCGGCAGGGCGGTCACGCGGGCCGCCGACGCCGTCGTCGACGAGATCCAGTCTGAGCTGCTCGGCCACGAGGCCGACGACCAGCGGCTGGTGGACCAGGCGATGATCGACCTCGACCGGACCCCGGGCAAGTCGCGGCTTGGCGCGAACGCCATCGTCGGCGTCTCCATGGCGGTGTCCCGCGCCGCCGCCGAGTCCGCGGGCCTGCAGCTCTTCCGCTATCTCGGCGGGCCGAACGCGCACCTGCTGCCCGTGCCGATGATGAACATCATGAACGGAGGGGCACACGCCGACACCAACGTCGACATCCAGGAGTTCATGATCGCGCCGATCGGCGCGCCGACGTTCGCCGAGGCGCTGCGCTGGGGCGCGGAGACCTACCACGCGCTGAAGTCCGTGCTGAAGCAGCACGGCCTGTCCACGGGCGTCGGGGACGAGGGCGGGTTCGCGCCCAGCCTCGACCACAACCGGGCCGCGCTCGATCTGATCCTCGAGGCGATCGGCAAGGCCGGGTTCACCGCCGGCCGCGATATCGCGCTGGCCGTTGACGCGGCGGCGACCGAGTTTTACAGCGACGGCGGCTACGTGTTCGAAGGGAAGTCACGGACCAGCGAGGAAATGTCCGTGATCTACCAGGAGTGGCTGGACAGCTATCCGCTGGTCTCCCTCGAGGACCCGCTCGCGGAGGAGGACTGGGCCGGCTGGCAGGCCATTACCGCGGCCGTGGGCGACCGGGTCCAGGTGGTGGGTGACGACATCTTCGTCACCAACCCGGAGCGGATCCGCCGGGGCATCGCGGAAAGGACCGCGAACGCCCTCCTGGTGAAAGTCAACCAGATCGGCACCGTGACCGAGACCCTGGACGCGGTGGCGCTCGCGCAGCGCGCCGGGTTCAGCTGCATGATCAGCCACCGTTCCGGGGAGACCGACGACACGTTCATCGCGGACCTCGCCGTGGCCACCAACGCGGGGCAGATCAAGACGGGGGCCCCGGCTCGCGGCGAGCGCGTTGCCAAGTACAACCAGCTGCTGCGCATCGAGGAGCACCTCGGTGACGCGGCCGCCTACGCCAGTGCGTCCGCGTTCGGCAGGTTCTAGTGCTTTCCCCCGGGGGACGACCCCCCGGTGACCCCCCGAATGGGGGGGCTGCGCGCCCCCCCGCGCAGGCCGCGCAGGCCGCCGCTGCGGCGGCGGCCCGGTCCACCAGGCTGACCGGGCGGGCCGCGCTGCTGGCCGTCGTGATCTGCGCGATCGCGCTGAGCCTGGCCTACCCGGTGCGCGAGTACATCGCGCAGCGGCAGCAGATCGACCAGCTGCTGGCGCAGCAGCGGACCGTGTCCGCGCAGGTCAAGTCCCTGCAGCAGCAGGACGCCGAGCTAGGGCAGACGTGGTACGTCGAGCAGCAGGCGCAGGACGAGCTGCACATGTGCTTCCCGGCCGAGCAGTGCTACGAGGTCATTTCCGGGCAGCCCGCGCCCGCCGCGGCAGCGCGGCAGCAGGCCCCGGCTCAGCCCTGGTACGAGAAGCTGTGGCATTCGGTCAACCAGGCCGACGCCCAACCCGGCCAGTGATCACCCGGTCCGACGCGCGAGTCGTCGCCGCGCAGCTCGGGCGCGCACCGCGCGGCCTGCGGCGGATCGCGCACCGCTGCCCGTGCGGACTGCCCGACGTGGTGGAGACCGCGCCGCGGCTGCCGGACGGCAGCCCGTTCCCTACGCTGTACTACCTCACCTGCCCACGGGCCACCGCGGCGGTCAGCGGCCTGGAGGCGGCGGGCATGATGCGGGAGATGACCGCCCGGCTGGCTGCCGACGCCGCGACGCGAGCGGCCTACGAGCAGGCGCACCGCGATTACCTCGCCCGGCGGGAGGCCGCCGCGGCGGACGCGGGCCTGGAGCCGCTGCCGCCGGGGACGCAGAGCGCCGGCGGCATGCCGTCGCGTGTCAAGTGCCTGCACGCGCTCGCCGCCCACGAACTCGCGGCGCCGGGAGCGAACGTGTTCGGGCGCGAGGCGCTGGCCGCGGCAGGACAATGGTGGTCACGCGGCCCGTGCGTCCCGGCGCCCGGGGAGGCGCGGTGATCCGCCGGGTGGCCGCCATCGACTGCGGGACCAACTCGATCCGGCTGCTGATCGCGGACATCGATGCCGGACGGGCGGTGCTGACCGACGTGGCCCGCGACATGAAGATCGTCCGGCTCGGGGAGGGCGTGGACAGGACCGGCCGGCTGTCGGAGGCGGCGCTGGACCGCACGATAGGCGCGCTGCGCGAGTACGCGGACCTGATCAGCCGCGCGTCGCCGGCCGCCGCGCGGATGGTTGCGACCAGCGCCACCAGGGATGCGGACAACGCCCAGGAGTTCGTCGACCGGGTGAAAGAGGTGCTCGGCGTCGCGCCCGAGGTCGTGACGGGAGACGAGGAAGCCCGGCTGTCATTCACCGGCGCGACACGGGAACTCGGCGGCGGCCCGCCCGGCCGGGCGGCGAGCTGCCCGCCGCCGTACCTGGTCGCCGACATCGGCGGCGGCTCCACCGAGTTCGTCCTTGGCGGCCCTGGCGGAGTCACCGGGGCTCGTTCGGTAGATATCGGGTGTGTCCGGATGACCGAGCGGCACCTGCACGGGGACCCGCCGTCCGCGGCGGAGGTGGCGGCGGCGACCGCGGACATCGACCGCGCCCTCGACCTGGTGGCAGCCAGCATCCCGGCGGCGGGACAGGCCAGGACGCTGGTCGGCCTGGCCGGATCTGTCACGACGGTCGCCGGGATCGCGCTCGGCCTGTCCAGCTATGACCCCGACCGCATCCACCATTCGCGGGTAACCGCGGCCCAGGTGCACGCCGTCACCGGCCAGCTGCTGGCGCAGACCCGCGCCGAGCGCGCGGCCATCGGGGTGATGCATCCCGGCCGGGTGGACGTCATCGGTGCCGGTGCCCTCGTGCTTGACCGCATCATGGCCCGGTTCGGGTTCGCCGGGGTCCTGGTCAGCGAACACGACATCCTCGACGGCATCGCATGGTCGCTGACCGCGTAGCGCCCGGTACCGGCTGGCCGGGTGACCCGGCGGATGCGCGGACCCCGGTCGCCCGCAGCGCCGCGGACGTCCGCGACCTAGCCTGCGCAGCGCCCTCGCTCGCGGAGCTCACCGCCCGGCAGTCGGTGTGCCGCGCGTGCCCGCGGCTCGTCGAGTGGCGGGAGGAGGTCGCGGCTGTCCGCCGCAAGTCCTTCAGGGACGAGCGGTACTGGGGACGCCCGATCCCCGGCTGGGGGGACCCGGCGCCGTCGATCCTCATCGTCGGGCTCGCTCCCGCGGCGCACGGCGGGAACCGGACCGGGCGCATCTTCACCGGTGACCGCAGCGGTGACTTCCTGTTCGCCTCGCTCTACCGGTGCGGGCTTGCCAGCCGGGCGGAGAGTGTCCGCGCGGGCGACGGCCAGCAGCTGATCGGCGCGCGGATGGTGGCGGCGGTCCGGTGCGCCCCGCCGGCCAACAAGCCCGCCCCCGGGGAGCGTGACCGCTGCGCGCCGTGGCTAGCCGCCGAACTGCGCATGGTCGCCGCGAGCCTGCGCGTGCTCGTGTGCCTTGGCGGGTTCGCGTGGCAGGCCCTGTGGCCGGTGCTTGACGGTGCGGGCTACGCGCTGCCCCGGCCGCGTCCGGCATTCGCGCACGGAGCGGAGGCGGAACTGCGCGACGCCACCGGGGCAACGGTGCTGCTCCTCGGCTGCTACCACCCCAGCCAGCAGAACACGTTCACCGGCCGGGTCACCGGTGCGATGCTTGACGCTGTTTTCACGCGCGCCCGGAGCCAGGCGGCGGGGGAATCTCACAGCAACAGCTGACCTGTTTGAACGCGTATTTTGCGGCGTATGCACACATAAATCCTTCGCTCCGGTGCCGATTTGGGCAGCAGATAGCGGCGGTCCCGCATAGCAAGTGCACGCGATGATCTCCGTGAGGTTACGTTTCGGTTGCGTGAATGCTGGCCTGTGCCCAGTGTTGCCGTTCTGGTGTGGCTTGCGCGGCGACATCACGGGGGCTCGTGCGCGCCGTGTGCCACCTGCGGGAACGGCCTCCTGGCCCGAAATTCCGGCGGTTACCTTCCGCTTTCTTGATCTTGCTTCGATCACTCTCCGTGCGCTGCGCGCTGGAATGCGGATAAGCCGGAAAATACGTCGCCGATTACAAGACTCCCCGTAGTTCCGCTTTGCCAGATAGAAAACGAATCCGGGTTACTATTAGGGCGCCCCCGTAGCCCAAAGGGCAGAGGCCGGCCCCCTAAAAGGGTCCGCAGTGTCGGTTCGAACCCGACCGGGGGCACCGCATTACAAGTAGCTCTTTAGAGAAACGCCTGTGCATCTGCATTTGCGGTGGCCATTGCAGGTGCACTCGCAAACTCAGGAAAATGCGCGGTGCCCGCGTACACGCCCGGAGCATGCCCGGGCAGGCCGGGCAATCGGGGCAGGCGGACGGCAAGAGCAGGCAAGAACGAGCAAGACCGAAGGGCCGACGGCCGGAGGGAGCGGCCGTCAGGAGGTGACGTGCCGGGCGAGGCGCGCACGCGCCTCAGGCGGGGTTAGGCGCTGAACAGGCGGGTACGGCGCTGGATCTCGTACTCGTGGACGATGGCGGTCGCGTAGCGGTCGCAGATTCCGTGCTCGTCGGCAAGCCAGTTGGCCCGCTCGTCACGGCGCAGGAAGGCAGGACCAGATTCCAGGTGCCTGAACCACTCCGCGAGCTCGCGACCCGTTACGAAGGGGATGCGGGCGATGAGGCTCTTGTGCATGTCGGGCGTGTGCGTCAGCGACATTGACACCTCCAGGGGAAGCCGCTTATCAGATGAGACTGCCTCACCGGAGGGCACCTGACAAGACCCGAACCGCAACCTTCCCGTAATGTCCTGTTTGATCCCGGAGAGGACTGCTGTGGCGCTCTGACAGTAGCGGGTCAGCTAAGGCGTTCGAAGATCATGGCCATGCCCTGGCCGCCGCCGACGCACATGGTCTCAAGGCCCATCGTCTTGTCGTGGAACTGCAGGCTGTTCAGCAGTGTCGTGGTGATGCGCGCCCCGGTCATGCCGAACGGATGCCCGACCGCGATCGCCCCGCCGTTCACGTTGAGCCTGGACAGGTCGACGTCCAGGTCCTGGTAGGACGGGATCACCTGCGCCGCGAACGCCTCGTTGATCTCCACCAGGTCGATGTCGCTGATCGCCATCCCGGCCCGTGCCAGGGCCTGCCGGGACGCTTCCACCGGCCCGAGGCCCATGATCTCCGGCGACAGCGCGGTTACCCCGGTCGAGACGATCCGCGCGAGCGGGGTTATCCCCAGGGCCGCCGCCTTGACGTCGCTCATGACGATCACGGCCGCCGCGCCGTCGTTCAGCGGGCAGCAGTTTCCCGCGGTCACCGTCCCGTGCTCGCGGAAGGCAGGCTTCAGCGTCGCGACCTTCTCCAGGGTCGTGCCCGGCCGCGGCCCGTCGTCCGCGGACACGACCTCGCCGGACGGCAGCGTCACCGGGGTGATCTCCCGCTGCCAGAACCCGTTCGCGAGGGCCTTCTCCGCGAGGTTCTGTGACCGCACCCCGAACTCGTCTTGCTCCAGCCGGCTGATGCCTCGCAGCGCTGCCAGGTTCTCCGCCGTCTGGCCCATCGCGATGTAGATGTCCGGCAGTTCACCGTCCGACCGCGGGTCGTGCCAGGACGGCGAGTCCGCCGCCGCGGTCGAGACGGTGCGGGCCTGCGCCGGGCCGAAGACCGGGTTCTGCGTGTCCGGCCACGTATCGCTGGTCCCGTTGATTCCACGGGACACGCACTCGACCCCGGCGGAGATGAACACGTCGCCCTCGCCCGCCCGAATCGCGTGGTACGCCATCCGGGTAGTCTGCAGCGAAGACGAGCAGTACCGGTTGACCGTGGTCCCAGGGACGCCATCGAGGCCGAGCAGGATCGCGACCACGCGGGCCATGTTGAACCCCTGCTCCCCGCCGGGCAGCCCGCAGCCGAGCATGAGGTCGTCGATGCCCGCCGGGTCGAGCTGCGGGACCTTCGCCAGTGCCGCCGAGATGATTTGCGTCGCAAGATCATCTGGCCGGATGCTTGTGAGCGATCCTTTGAACGCCCGGCCGATCGGCGAACGGGCGGTTGCGACGATTACTGCCTCCGGCATGACTGGCGCCTCCTGATGTCGTGTCACAAACACGTTAACAGCACACTGGAGCGGCAGCCGATAACGTCTGTCCTGAGCGGAGGGGGAGGACCCATGCAGGTGCACGACTCGCTCACCGAGCTGATGGGCGGTACGCCACTGGTCCGGCTGAAGTCCGTGACCCGCGGCGTCGCGCGGACTCCGGACGTGCTCGCCAAGGTGGAGTACCTGAACCCAGGCGGCTCGGTGAAAGACAGGATCGCGCTGCGGATGATCGAGGCAGCGGAGAAAACGGGCGCGCTCAAGCCCGGTGGCACGATCATCGAGCCGACCTCAGGGAACACCGGCGTCGGCCTGGCGATTGTCGCGAACGACCGCGGCTACCGGTGCGTGTTCGTCTGCCCGGACAAGGTGGCACAGGACAAGATCAGCGTGCTGCGCGCCTACGGTGCCGACGTGGTCGTCTGTCCCGGCACGGTCGCGCCCGATCACCCGGAGTCCTACTACAGCGTCGCCCGCCGCCTGGCCCAGACCACGGACGGCGGCTGGCAGCCGGACCAGTACGCCAACCCCGACAACCCGGCCGCTCACTATCACACGACAGGGCCGGAGATCTGGGAGCAGACCGAGGGGCGGATCACCCATTTCGTGGCCGGGATCGGCACCGGCGGCACGATCTCCGGCACCGGCCGCTACCTCAAGGACGTGTCGAACGGCACGGTGAAGATCATCGGCGCCGATCCGGAAGGCTCGGTCTACTCCGGCGGTGGCGGCCGCCCCTACCTGGTCGAGGGCGTCGGCGAGGACATCTGGCCGGTCACCTTCGACCGCGAGATAACCGACGAGGTGATCGCGGTGAGCGACGCCGACTCGTTCCTCATGACCAGGAGGCTGGCACGCGAGGAGGCGCTGCTCGTCGGCGGGTCGGCCGGGCTGGCGGTCGTCGCCGCCCTGCGGGTCGCCAGGACCGCCCGCGAGGACGACGTCATCGTCGTCCTGCTGCCGGACGGCGGGCGCGGCTACCTGTCGAAGATCTTCAACGACGAGTGGATGGCCGACTACGGCTTCCTGCGCGCCCAGACGGGTGAGCCGACGGTCAGGGACCTGCTGGCCGCGAAAGAAGAGGACAAGGCGCGCCGGATGCCCGCGCTGATCCACGTGCACCCGGATGAGACCGTGGCGCAGGCGATCGCCCTGCTGCGCGAATACGACGTCTCGCAGCTCCCCGTCGTCAGGCAGGAACCTCCGCTGATGGCCGCCGAAGTCGCGGGCTCCGTCGACGAGCGCGACCTGCTCGACGCGCTCGTGTCGGGCCGGGCGCAGCCGCACGACCCGGTGCAGAGCCTCATGGCGCCGCCGCTGCCGCTGATCGGGCAGGGCGAGCCGGTGAGCCGGGCGGCCGCGCTCCTGGAAAAGGCGGACGCCGCGCTCGTGCACGTAGACGGCAAGCCCGCCGCGGTGCTCACCCGCCAGGACCTCCTCTCCTTCTACGCGGGGGCCGCGCGGTGAACTTCGAGACGCTCGCGATCCACGCCGGCCAGGAGCCGGACCCCGGCACGGGCGCCGTCGTCCCGCCGATCTACCAGACCTCTACCTACAAGCAGGACGGCGTGGGCGGCACCCGGGGCGGCTACGAGTACTCGCGGACGGCGAACCCTACCCGCAGGGCGCTCGAGGAGTGCCTCGCGGCACT
>JASHXJ010000522.1 GCA_030043595.1 Trebonia sp. | reverse complement strand
CACAGCACCACCAAGTACCTGGGCGGGCACTCCGACGTGATCGGCGGCGCGGCGGTGCTGCGCGACAGCGAGTACGCGGCCGGCCTGGCGTTCAACCAGAACGCCACCGGCGCCGTCGCCGGCCCCTTCGACGCGTGGCTCACCCTGCGCGGGATCAAGACGCTGGCGGTGCGGATGGACCGGCACTGCGCGAACGCGGCCCTGGTCGCGCGGATGCTCGCCGCCCATCCCGCGGTCAGCCATGTCTACTACCCCGGACTGCCGGAGCACCCGGGCCACGCGCTGGCGGCGGCACAGATGCGCGGCTTCGGCGGCATGGTGTCGTTCCGCCTCACGGCCGGCGCGGAGCGGGCACTCGACGTCTGCGGCCGCACCAGGCTGTTCACGCTGGGGGAGTCGCTCGGCGGCGTAGAGTCGCTGATCGAGTACCCGGCCAGGATGACGCACGCGTCCGTCGCGGGGTCAGCGCTCGAGGTGCCCGCGGACCTGGTCAGGCTGTCGGTGGGCATCGAGGACCCCGCCGACCTGCTCGACGACCTGCGCCAGGCCCTGGCCTAGGACTGGCTGCCCCAGACCATGAGCACCAGGATCGCCAGCCAGATCAGCGCCGTGATGCCCGCCATCATCGCGATCCGCCCGCGCTCGACTGCCGCGACCCGCAGCTCGCCTGCCGCCGCACCCGGCTGGGGTCGCTCGCCGTGCGCCGCTTCCTGGTCCGGTCCGGCTTCTTCCGCTTCATCAGAACGATCCGTGGCGTCTGCCGCGGCCTGCGCCGCTGTCAGGGCGTTCACGGCCTTGCGCTGGTCGCGGACGATGAGGATGAGCAGGACCGCCGAGACGACGTACAGCGTGATCGACGCGGAGATCCACGGCTTGCTGAAGTCGTGCAGCTGCTGGGTGACGATGAGGCCGAAGACCAGCACGAGCAGCGTCCCGGCGGCGTAGATGCCGGTGACCCGGCGCAGATAACCGAGCACGACCGCGTTGCGCTTGCGTATGTAGCGCGGCGTGGCCATGATCGCCGCCGTCGCGGGCCCGATGGTGAAGACAGCCGCTGCGATGTGCAGCCACAGCACGACTCGGTCCGTGAACGACATGCGGTGCTCCCGGGGGGGTCTTAGGGCGAGCCGCAGCCCGGGACCCGGCCGTCACGGCCAGATCCCGGGCTGCGGCTCCGGGTAAGCCTCTGCGGCTCGCCTAGCGGTTCGCGGGCTGCTTCGGCGCAGAGCTGGCGGGCGTGACCGCCTTGCCCTTGTACTTGAGCGCGAACCAGGCGCCGACAGCAAAGACCACGCCGACGATCAGGCTGCCCGCCGCGCGCAGCGGGTGGTGCCCGGTCGAGGGCACTGACTTGCCATGCACCATCGTGCTGGCGTGGCCGAGGAAGCCAGGCAGAGAGCCAGCCGGCACGGCCAGGTAGATGATGCCTGCCACGATGAACACGAGCGCGATGACAGCCAGGACCACGGCTGATGCCGTCCGGCCAGTGGAGCTGCCGGATCCAGTCGAGGGACTCACTTCGTCCTCCAGTTTGATAAGTCGCCTTGCCGCCTCGAGCGCGGCTCTGGGCTTTGTGGTGCTATGACGGAATCTGTAGCGGCAAATCTACCGCTGTCGTCGGGCGCCGCGCGTGCGAAGAAAGTCGTTTACCACATATTCGCCGAGATGTTCCGGCGCGGCCCGGAGCACTCGACCGCCGTTCCGCTTGGCAACATTGTCCACGAACGCGCTGAGCCGGTCGTCCTCGGCCAGCATAAAGATGTTCAGCGCGGCGTGCCGCCTGGTCATCTTATCCACCTCGGCGAGCGTCAGCTCGACAGTCTCCGGTGACGGCGGCCAGTCGAACCACGGCCGGCCGTCGCGCTGCAGGTGCGCCGTCGGCTCGCCGTCGGTGACGATCAGCACGACGGGCTCGTGCTCCGGGTGCCGGTCAAGGTGACGTCCGGCCAGCATGAGCGCGTGATGCAGGTTGGTGCCCTGCACCATGTCCCAGCCGAGTCCGGCGAGCTCGGTCTCGCGCAGCTCCCTGGCGTAGTTCGAGAACCCGACGACCTGGATGGCGTCCTGCGGGTACTTGCTGCGCAGCAGCGCGTACAGGGCGAGCGCGGTCTGCTTCGCCGCCGCCCAGGTGCCGCGCAGCGCCATCGAGTAGGACAGGTCGACGAGCAGGCACACCGCCGCGGAGTTGCGACGCTCGGTCTCGGAGACGTGGAAGTCGCGGGCGGTCAGCCGTACCCTGCTAGCTCCCGGGGGCCGACCCCCCGGAGACCCCCCGTATGGAGGGACTGCCCGTCCCCCCATTCCCCCCTGGCCCCCGGGAGCAATAGAGCGGAGCAGGGCGTTGCGCACTGTTCCGGGCACGTCGATCGGCTGCTCGTCGCCGAACTCCCACTCCCTGGTCGCCCCGGTTATGTCGCCCGCCTGCCCGGCGTCATGCCGGTCGTGGTCTCCGGAGCGCCGGCCGTTCTCCAGCCCCGCGAAGACGCGGCGCAGCGCGGTGTCGCCGAGCCGGCGCACCGCCTTGGGGGTGAGCTCCAGGCTGCCGCCGTTGTTGGTCAGGTATCCCTGCCGCTGCAGCTCGCGCTCGATCCGGCGCAGCGCTTCCAGGTCGTCCACCGCCTGCCTGCCGAACGCGCGGCGGACCGCCTCCTCGTCGACGTCGTCGAGGCTGGCGCCGGCGTAGTCCTGGCCGAGGGCGTTCTCCAGCTCGGCGAGGTCGGCGAGGTCGGCGACCGCGCTGGTGGCGTCGCCGAGCCCGAGCGGCGTCTGTCCGGACATCCGGACGCCGCGCTGCGGCCTGCCCAGTTCCGGCCGGCGCGCGCGGAGCGCGTCGGCCAGCGCCGCCATCTCGGCGGCCAGCCCGGCGTCCTCCATGGCCTGGGCCATCAGGTCGGCGAGCTCCTGGCGCTGCTCGTCGGACAGGGAGGCCAGCAGCCGCTCGGCGGCCATCATCCGGCGGACCAGGGAATCGACGAGCTCTTCGAGGTTGCCCGGGTTGTCGGGGAACATCTCCCCGTACTCGGCCATGAACTGGTCGAAGTCCGCTTGCGTGTGCTCGCCGCGGCTGTCCGCGTCCAGCATCGCGCGCAGGCTGGCCAGCATGTCCTTGACCCGCTGCATGGCTGCCGGGTCCGGGCTGGTCAGCGCGTCCTTCATGCCGCGGAACTGGCTGTCAAGGACCTCCCTGCGAAGCAGGTCGCGCAGCCGCTGGAACGTCTCGCGGGCGGCCGCCGACCGCCAGTCGTAGTCCGCGAGCTGCCGGATGGCCTGCGCGGTGTCCGCAGGCAGCGCGTCCAGGTCAGCCTCGCGGAGCCTGGCGTCGTCGCTGGGGTCGGGGAACAGCTCGGCGCGCTCCTGCCCGATCGCGGTGTCGAGCAGGGCGCGGGCCTGCTCGAGCATCCCGTCGAGCCGCCCGCGGCCGCGCAGGTCGCGAGACCGCTCGCGGACCCGCCGCAGCAGGTCGTCCAGGCCGCGGCGGCCCTGCCAGCCGCGCCTGAGCAGGTCGCGCAGCGCGTCGGCCGGGGTTCCGCCGCCCAGGATCGAATCGCCCATGTCGTCGAGCGCGCCCCGGACGTCGTACGGCGGCGCGAGCGGATCCGGCCCGCCGTCGTACTCCCCGTACCGGTAATTGGCCATCTGCTACTCCAGACCTCACCTGCGTCCTACCCGCGCACCGCACGCAGTACCCGGTGCGGTCAGGGGAGTCGCCACCCTTCGTTCCGGATAATCTTCTATGTCCTGTATGTGGAGGTTCCGTCGCTGGTGTCCTTGGAGAGG
>JASHXJ010000521.1 GCA_030043595.1 Trebonia sp. | reverse complement strand
GCAGCTGCACGCCGGACTCGCCGCCCTCGGCCAGCCCGGCGGCGCGCAGCGTGATGCCCAGGGCACGGGCCGAGCCCCACTGCCTGGCGAGATCGAGTTCGGCCCCGCATAGCCGGCGCGCCTCCCCGGCACGGCCAAGCGCCAGCAGCGACAGCGCGGCAGCGGAACGCCAGGGCATGACCGCCGGGTTGACGTAGCCGCAGGCCTGCGCCTCCTCCCCCGCGGTGAGCAGGTCGGCGACGGCAGCCTCGTGATCGTTAGCGGCCGCGTGCAGGCAGCCCCTGGCGTACCTGACCAGGGTGTGCGGCAGGATGGGCCACAACTCTCCCAGCAGGCCGCGCTCCGCCAGCATGGCTCGTGCCTGGCTGAGCTCGTCGCGCTCAACCAGCGCCTGGATGACGAAGGGCAAGTGCAGGTACTCGATCGAGAGGCTCGGCGTGCCCGTCACGGCCTTGAGCCCGTAGGCGACGGCCTGGCTGATCTCACCGGCGTAGAGCGCGGCCACACACAGGAAGCCCTCGGCGACCGCGGCGGCCGGCTCCGACCCGTGCCGCCGTGCCATGTCCAGCCTGGTGCGTCCCGCGGCGAAGACCTCATCGATGCAGTCGCCGTGCAGCAGCGCGGACAGCGCTTCCGGCAGCGCGGCCCCGGCGACCCACTCCCGCTGCGATAGCGCCGCCACCGCCTTGCGCGCGCTGCGCACGGCGCCTTCCCGGTCCTGCCCGGCGGCGGCGAGCTCGAGCGCGAGGCTGGCCGCCAGGTGCGGATCGAGATCCTCGCAGCCCGTCGCGCTGGCCTGGATGCGCGCCACCAGCGGGCGCACCGCGGCATGTGCGCCCGGGTCCAGCCGGGCCACCGTCAGCAGCGCCCCCTGCACCCGCTGCCGGGCCGGCCCGTCGGCCGCCTCCGCGGCCACGCCCGAGAGCATCTCCACCGCGGTCGCGAACTGCCCGGTCAGCATCAGCGCCTCACCGAGCAGCTGTGCGACCTCGCCGCGCCGCGGCCAGGCCTGTTCCGCGGCGAGCGCCTCGGTCAGGTCAGTGACCATCGCGCTATCGCCCAGCATCACCTCGGCCGCGCCAAGCTCAACGAGCACGTCTGTCCGCAGGTCAGCGGGCGGCGGCTCGGCGAGGGCACGCCGCAGGCACACGATCGCCACGTCCGCGGCTCCCCGGCTGCGGGCATCCGCCGCGGCGGCCAGGAGCTTTCGCACGACCCACGCGTCACCGGCGCCGGCCGACGCGAGCAGGTGCACCGTCACCTCTTCCGGGGCGGCGCCCTGGGCATCGAGCAGGCGCGCGGCCCTGGCGTGCCAGCGCTGGCGCACCGGCGCCGCCATGTCCTGGTACACCGCCGAGCGCACCAGCGGATGCACGAACTCGATGGCCTGCTCGCCGTCAACCAGCCGCTCGGCCATCAGCGCCGCCACCGCCTCCGCGCACGCGTCGCTGTCAAGATCGGCCAGCTGCCCGGCGCGCGCCGTGGTGGCCGCGGTGCCCAGCACGGCGACGGCCCGGGCGGCGGCCAGCGCCGCCGCCGGCATCCGCCCGAGTTGCAGCAGCACGCCGCGCGACACCGAGCCGGGAGTCAGCCGCCGCAGGTGGGCGACCTCGTCGTCGCGCCCGCTGACACCCTCTGCGGCCAGGCTCGCCGCGAGCGCCTGCAGCAGCAGCGGGTTACCGCCCGTCAGCTCCCGGCAGGCGGCGCGGAACGCCGCGGATGGCTCGGCTCCGAGGGCATCGCGGACGACTTGCGCGCAGGCGGCCGTGCCGAGAGCGGCCGGACGCAGCACGGTGACGCCCGCCTCCGCGGCCAGGCCCGCGATCAGCGCCTTGTCCTGCGCGCTCCCTGACCGGGGCTCGCGGACCGTCAGCATGAGCATGACGGGCAGCCCGTCCAGCCGCCGTGCCAGGTGCACGGCGAACCGCAGCGACGGCTGATCAGCCCAGTGCAGGTCATCGACCGCCAGCAGCAGCGGGCTGCGCTGCGCGATCCCCGCGGTCAGCCAGTACAGCCCGTGCAGGACCGAGAACGTGTCCTCGCCGGCCGGGCGGGCCTCCACCGTCAGCGCGGGAGCGGCCAGTGCGGCGGCGTCTCCGGCGATCTGCTGCGCCTCGCCTAGCATCCCCGGCTGGAACAGCTGCCGCACCACACCCCACGCGTAGCCGCTCTCGAACTCGGCCGCCCGGGCCTTGAGCACCGTCACCCCGGCCGCCGCCGCCTGCGCGCAGGCCTGCGTCAGCAGGCTCGTCTTGCCGATTCCGGCGGGCCCCTCCACCAGCAGCACTGACCCCTGTCCGGAACGCGCCGAGCCCAGGGCCCCCTCGATGACGGCGAGCTCACCCGCGCGCTCGAGCAACCGGCCGGCAGGCGGTTTCCCGGTCATGGCGAAATCGTAGGAGATGCACGACTTGAGCACCATCGCGGCCGGCCGCTCGCGGTGCGCACCACGGAGCTAACGCTGACAGTCCATGTCAGCGATTCTCCGTTAGGCTCCATGGCATGCGCGCCGACCGGCTGGTCTCCCTGGCCCTGCTGCTGCAGGCACGGGGCAGGATGTCCGCGCGCGCCCTCGCCGCCGAGCTTGAGGTGTCGGTGCGGACCGTCTACCGCGACCTCGTCTCGCTGAACGCCGCGGGGGTGCCCGTGGTGGCCGAGCCGGGCCGCGGCGGCGGGTGCCGGCTGGTGGAGGGCTACCGGTTCCCGCTTCGCGGGCTGTCAGCCAGCGAGGCGGAGGCGCTGCTCGTGCTCGGCGTGCCTGCCGCGGTGGCCGAACTCGGGCTCGCCGACGCGCTGGCCGCGGCCCACCGCAAGATCAGTGTCACGGCCGGCCCGCGGCAGGGGGACCTCGCGGGGCCGGCCGCCGGATCGGGGCTCGTCCATCTCGACATGCCGCGGTGGTTCCACACGGGCGAGGACGTGCCGCAGCTGCGGACGCTGGCCGGGGCGCTGCGGCAGGGCCGTCGCGTGCTGCTCGGCTACAAGCGGGGCGGCGGCGGGACACGGACGTCGCGGGCCGTCGACCCGTTCGGCCTGGTGAACAAGGCCGGGATCTGGTACCTGGTGGCGTCCGCCGCGGGACGCGGGGCGGCTGATCGCGAGGCCGCGGTCTTCCGCGTCGCACGGGTCACCTCGGCACGCGTGCTGTCCGAACCGTCGCGCCGGCCGCGGGACTTCGATCTGGCCGCGTTCTGGGACGGCTGGTCGGCCTCGTTCGTGACCAGCCGGCCGGCGGTTCAGGTGCGAGTACGGGCGTCGCCCTCGGCGCTCGCGGCATTCGGCGAGGTGTTCGGCGACGCCATCCAGGCGGCGCTTGACGCGGCACCGCCGCCGGACGGACAGGGGTACCGGGTCGTCACCCTGTCCTTCGAGCACGAGACCGCTGCCGCGTACCGGCTGGCCGGCTTCGGCGGGCGGCTTGAGGTGCTGTCTCCGGCGGCGGTGCGAACCCGGCTTGTCGAGATCGCCGGGCAGATCCTGGATCGCTATCGCCCGGGACAGGATGAGGCCGGGTCAGCGCTGTGCTAGCGGGCGCGCGGCGGAAAGGGCGGCCGCGGTGGCAATGGCGGCTGCGGAGGCAGCGGCGGCACGGGGGGTCGCGGCGGGCGAGCCGGGCGGGGCGGCCACGGCGGGCC
>JASHXJ010000520.1 GCA_030043595.1 Trebonia sp. | reverse complement strand
GCACCTGGCGCGCGGAGCTGACCCGCTGAGCCGGGCCGGCGGCGGCGTCGCAGGCGAGCACCCGCAGCTGGCGGGCCAGCCCGAGCGCGCGCAGCAGGCCCTCGACCTCGGCGAGCACCATCGCGAGCAGTTCGCCGCTCATGCTGCCTGAGGTGTCGCAGACCACCGCGAGCTGTGGCACCGGCCGGCGCAGCGCGGGCAGCACTACGCCGCTGACCGCGGGCGCGCGCCGCGACGGCCGCCGGTAGGAGTAGTCGACCACCCCGGCGACATCCGCGACCGCGCGCCGCAGTTCGGCGGCGAGCAGCCGGCGCCAGTCCACGGCGGGCGTCAGCACCTCCTGCGCCCAGCGCAGCAGCCCCGCTGGCACGGTGCCGATCCTCTTGCAATAGCTGATGACGTCCTGTGCTATCTGCCGCAGCAGCAGGTCCGCCAGCCACGGGTCCAGCCCGCCCGGGCCGGGTCGCTCGCCAGGCCTGGGCAGCCCGTCCGCCCCGCTTCCGCAGTCGAGCCACCCAGCAGGCCCGGGGTGGTCGCCCGGCCGGGTTATCCGCCTGCACAGCAGCGCGTAGTACTCCTCGGCCAGCCTTCCCGTCTCGGCGCCGAAGTCTCGCGGCTGTACGGGGTCACCGGGCAGCTCGAGCCCGGCCGGGACCAGGTCGTCGTTGATCTCCGCGTCCGCGGCTTGTATCCATTCGGCTGAGGTGTCCCTGGTTATCCCGGACGCCACGGCCCGCTGCGCGTGATCCCGGAGCAGGTGGCACACGTGGTGCACGAGAACGCTGCCCAGCTCGGGCGGCGTCCACTCGGCCACCACGGCGGGATCGGCGTACAGCCGCCAGTGCTCGTCGATCGCGACCGAGCCAAGCCCCGGCCTCGCCGTCACCTGCACGCCGAACAGCCCGCTCGCCAGGTAAGGAAAGCGGGCCGCCGCCCACAGCCTGGCAGCGGCCAGGCCGCCCAGCCCGGTGCGATCCTGGTCGCCCGTCATGGTGCCAGCAGCCCCGCGTCCCGCAGCACCGGGGCGAACAGCGTAATCTCCGCGGGCAGCGGGGTCCCGTCCGGGCGGCACCTGGCCAGCACACGGGCGGCCGTCGCGGCGATGTCGGGCACGGCCGCGGCGCAGCCGCCGAGCACCTGCCAGCCCGCGGTCCAGCGCTCGGGCGTCGGCTCCGCCGCGACGGCGGCGGCGATGGAGGCCAGCGCCGCGTAGGCGCGGTCGCCGCGCTCGGGCAGCCGGAACGACGACGGGTTCGCCAGCACCTCCTCCGGGTCCGGCAGGTCCATCTCCACGAGCCAGGCGAGGAACTCGACTCCCGGCCCGTCGCCGACGGCTCCCCAGACCAGGGCGGACCGGGCCTGGTCGCTGGCCCGGGCAGCGTCGGTCGCGGTCATCAGCCTGGCGGCCATCTCCCATGTGCGCGGGCTCGGCCAGCCGCGGCCGGCTTCGGCGGCGCTCGACGGCGGCGCGATCGCCAGCGCGGGGCGGACCTGGAGGAACGCGGCGACCATGCCCTTGTGCAGCGGCTCGCCGGCCTCCCACCCGGTCGGCAGCAACGGGACCGGCGGCGCCGCCCAGCCGCCCGCCAGGCCATCGGCGATCGAGCGCGGCGTCGCCTCCCAGCTGAGGTGGCAGAGCCGGTTGGCCAGCGGCGCGGACAGGTCCCAGCCGTCAGCGGCCTGCTCCGGCGGGTTCGCCGCGGCGACGACCGCGACGTCGGCCGGCAGGGTCAGGTCGCCGACCGTCCGCTCCAGGACCACGCGCAGCAGCGCCGCCTGGACGGCGGGCGGCGCGGTGGACAGCTCGTCGAGGAACAGCACGCCGGTACCCGCGTCGGCGAGCCTTGTCGCCCACAGCGGCGGGGCGAAGCGAACCGCGTTGCCCGTGACGACCGGCAGGCCGGCGAAATCGGAAGGTTCCCTGATCGAGGCGATGACCGTCTCGCAGGGCAGGCCCATCGCCTCCGCCATCGCGCGGATGGCGGACGTCTTGCCCGTGCCGGGCGCGCCCCACAGCAGGACCGGCACCCGGGCCGCGACCGCGACCCCGAGAGCTTCCGCGGTGCTCATGCTTCCAGTGTGCGGCCTGTGCGCGCCTCGTCAGTCCTTCGCGGTGATGCGCGTGCCGAAGTCGCCCCCCTCGCAGATGGCGCGCATCACGCCGACGGCGGCGACGTCGAACACGTGCATGACGAGTCCCTGCTCGTTGGCCAGCACGAACGCGCTGGTGTCCATGACCCGCACGCCGGCCGAGATGGCCTCGTCGTACGTCAGCGAGGAATATCGGACGGCGTCCGGGTTGACCTTCGGGTCGGAGTCGTACACGCCGTCGACGCCCTGCTTGGCGACGAGCAGCGCGTCGGCGTCAAGCTCGAGCGCCCGCTGCACCGCCGGATAGTCCGTGGTCACGTACGGCTGCCCGATGCCGCCGGCCAGCAGCACGATCATGCCTCTGTCCAGGTGGTGCATCGCCCGCAGCCGGATGAACGGCTCCGCGACACTGTGGATCGGCACCGCCGTCATCACCCGGACGTCGGTGTCCGTCCTGGCGGTTAGCGCCCCCCGCAGCATCAGCGCGTTCATCACCGTGCCGAGCATGCCGATGTTGTCCGCCTCGGCGCGGCTGATCCCCCAGCCCTCCGCCATCCGCCCGCGGAAGTAGTTTCCGCCGCCGACGACGACCGCGACCTGGACGCCCAGCTGGTGCACCGACAGCACCTCGTCCGCGACGCGGGCAAGACTCGCGGGGTCAGCACCTGTTCCGGCGGGGCCGGCCAGGGCTTCTCCGCTGAGCTTGACCACCACCCTGCGATACCGTGGCACTGTCAAGCCCCCTCCCGCCGTGTGCTGTCTGCCCGCCACGCTACCAAACGCGTCGGCATGGCCGCGCCCGGCGGGTTACTTCGCGTCAGCCCAGCAGCGCACGACGCTGATGTCGGCGATGAATCGCACCCGGGTGCCACGTGTGCCGGGTGCCCAGCGGCCCGCCGTCTCTTCAAGGCAGTCGCCGACCAGCCGTGCCGCCGTCTGCGCGCGGTCGCACGGCACGTGCACCAGCAGCTCGTCGTGCAGGCAGAGGACGATCCTGGCGTCAAGCGGCAGGGCCCTGGCCCGCACGGTGACGGCCCACATCTTGAACAGCTCGGCCGCCGCGCCCTGGATGAGCGCGTTGCGCCCGTACCGGCCGCGGGCCGCGGTCCGCGCGGCGTCCGCCGAGGCAGCCCCGCCGGACATGCGAATGAGCCGGCCCCCGTACGTGCGCAGGTCGCGGCCGGCCCGTGCGGACTGGTCCGCCGCGTCGAGGTAGGCCATCGCGACCGGGTACGCCGCCCGCATCCGGCGCCCCGCCCGGCCTCCGTGCCCGGTGGTCTGCCCGTACATCGCGGCGATCATCGCGACCTTGGCTGTCGGCCGGTCCACCCCGAGCTGCTCGGCTACCGGCAGGTACAGGTCGTCGGCGGCGGTCGCGGCGGCCAGCAACGGGTCCCCTGAGACGGCGGCGAGCACCCGGGGCTCGATCTGTCCGAGGTCGGCCCGGACGAAGGCGTACCCGGGAGCCGCGATGACAGCCTGGCGAAGCCGCGCGGGCATGTTGTGCAGCCCGCTGGACGCCGTCATCCGCCCGGCGGCGCCGTCCGCAGCCGTCCACGCCCCGCGCAGCCGCCCGTCCGGCCCCAGGTGCTCGTCCAGCCAGGCGTAGCCGTACGTGGTCGCGATCCGTTCCGCCTTGCGCCATTCGAGCAGCGCCGCCACCAGCGGACTGGAGTCACGGAACTCCTCCAGCCGCCATGCCCGGGTGTCGGGCACCGCCACGCCGGCCGCCTCGAGCAGCGACCGCACCTGCACTGGGCTGCGCAGGTCCGCGGTCACCCCGGCCGGCGCGAGCCGCAGCACCTCGCCGTCCCGTGC
>JASHXJ010000519.1 GCA_030043595.1 Trebonia sp. | reverse complement strand
TTGGCGATCCGGATGGCGTCGTCGACGTCCGTGTACTGGATGACCGACAGCACCGGGCCGAAGATCTCCTCCTGCGCGATCGTGGACTTGTTGTCCACGTTGGCGAAGATCGTCGGCTCGACGAACCAGCCCTTGTCCAGGCCCGCGGGCCGGCCGCCGCCGGTGACAAGCCGGGCGCCGTCGCTGGTGCCCTTGGCGATGTACCGCTCCACGCGGTCCCGCTGCCGCTCCGACACCAGCGGCCCGATCAGCGTGGCCGGGTCGAGGGCGTCGCCGACCGGCAGCGACGAGGCGAACGCCGCGAAGACGTCGACCACCTCGTCGTAGCGGGAGCGCGGTGCCAGGATCCTGGTGCCCGCGTAGCAGGTCTGCCCGTTGTTGACCAGCGTGGCCGCGAACAGGTTCTGCCCGATCTTGGCCAGGTCCAGGTCGGCGTCGTCGAGGATGATCGCCGCGGACTTGCCGCCGAGCTCCAGGCTGACCGGGCGCAGCAGCCGGCCGCAGACCTCGGCGATCTGCCGTCCGGCCGCGGTGGAACCGGTGAAGGCGATCTTGTCGATGTCGCGGTGCTGGACCAGGTACGCGCCGATATCCCGGCCGCCGGGCACGATGTTGATCACTCCCGGCGGGATGTCGGCGGCCAGCACGGCCTCCGCGAACACGTACGAGTCGAGCACGGTCTCCGGCGAGGGCTTGAGCACGATCGTGCAGCCGGCGGCCAGCGCGGGCGCGTACTTGAACGAGGAGAGCGTCTGCGGGTAGTTCCACGGCACGATCCCGCCGACCACGCCAACCGGCTCGTGCCGGATGATCAGGTCGCCGCCGAGGAAGCGCGATGCTTCCTCCTCGACGGGGGAGCCGGCCAGCAGGCTCACCATGTACCGCAGCGTCCCCACCGGCGTCATGCCCTCGATGAGCGGCGACAGCGCGATGGGCATGCCATTCTGCTCGCTGACGAGCCGGCCGATCTCCTGGGCCCGGGCCTCCAGCTCGGACGCCAGCCGTTCCATGGCGGCGCCGCGCTGGGCTGGCTCCCACTGGGACCAGCCGGACGGGTCGTCGAATGCGCGGCGGGCCGCGGCGACCGCGGCGTCCACGTCGGCTTCGGCCGCCTCAGGGACCTCGCCGATGGGTTCCTCGGTGCTGGCGTTGCGGACCGTGATCCGTGCGGCGGAGCTGGGGCTGACCCACTCTCCGCCGATGAACAGCTTGTCGTGGATGCTTGACATGCTTATCCCTCGGTCGGTACGGCCATGACGTGGGTCTCGGTGAAGTCGCGCATGCCCTCGCGGCCGAGCTCGCGGCCGATGCCGCTCTGGTTGAACCCGCCGAAGGGCGCCCGCTCGTCGACCGCCGTCGCGTTGTGGTTGTTGAAGAACGTGACGCCGGTGCGCAGCTGCCTGGCGACCTTCATCGCGTGCTCGGTGTCCGCCGACCACACGGACGAGCAGAGCCCGGACCACGTCTGGTTGGCGAGCGCGACCGCCTCGGCCTCGTCGTCGTAGGGGATCACCGGCAGGGCGGGGCCGAACTGCTCTTCGCTCACGATCCCCAGCTCCGGTGCCGGGTTGAGGACGAGCGAGGGCAGCAGGTAGTTGCCGCTGGCCGCGTCGACGGTGTACTCGCCGAACGTGAGCACCTCCGCGCCCGCGCTGCGTGCCTGCTCGGTCAGCCCGGCGACGTAGTCGCGCTGCCGCGCGGTGTTGAGCGGGCCGTACGTGGTGGCCGGGTCGAGGCCAGGGCCGACCTTCGCGTTGACGAGGGTCGCGCGCAGGCCGTCGACGACCTCGTCGTAGCGGCGGCGCGGGACGTACAGCCGCTTGAGGGCCATGCAGACCTGGCCGGTGGTCATGAACGTCGCGCCGCTCATCCGGCCGAACGCTGCCTCGTCCAGGTTCGCGTCGTCGAGGACGACCGCGGGGTCGTTGCCGCCGAGCTCGAGCGTCACGTTGGTGAGGTTCGGGGCGGCCATCGCCATGATCCGCTTGCCGCCGCCGACGCTGCCGGTGAAGCAGACGTGCCTGATGCGCGGGTCGCCGACGACGATCGGGCCGACGACCTCGTCGGCGCCGGTGACGACGTTCAGCACGCCAGGCGGGAGCTTGCGCACCACGTGCCGCAGCGTCTGGACAGACGACAGCGGGGTGGTGGGCGGTGGCTTCACGACAACGGTGTTGCCGGCCATCAGCGCGGCCGGCAGGGACGCGGCCAGGATCGCCAGCGGCCAGTTGAACGGGTAGATGATCGTGACCACGCCCGTCGAGAGCTTGCTGATCGTCGTGTTGAACGGCGGTCCCGCGATGTGCTCGTCGACGTCGAGCTCGGGCGCGTACTCGGCGGCCTGGTGGAACCTGCCGACGAAGACCATCAGGTCGATCGCGGCCTCGAACCGCACCTTGCCGTTCTCGCGGGAGAGGATCTCGGCGCGCGCGTCAGCGTCCGCGTCCAGGCCCTCCAGGGCCTTGAGCACGATCGCGACGCGCTCGGTGGCGGTCAGGGCCGACCAGGCCGGCCACGCCTGCTGGGCGGCCGCAACGGCGTCAAGCGCGTCGTCGGCTGACGCCGCTGCGGCGTACCCGATGATCGTGCCGGCATGCGCCGGGTCGTAGACGGGGAAGGAATCGGCGGTGCGCCGCTCTTCGCCGGCGATCAGCAGCGGGGTGCTGACGTCGGTGTCGCTAACTGCTGTCATGTGTTTCCGGCCTCGTTTCTAGAATTCGATGCCCTGGTAGGCGGCCGTCGGGCCGTCGAGCAGCATTGCCTTGGACTCAAGGAACGGCAGCAGCCCGTCCACGCCGCCCTCGCGGCCGATGCCCGACTGCTTGAACCCGCCGTGCCCCATGTCGAAGTCCGACTTGAATCCATTGTGGCCGATGGCCCCGGTCCGCATCTGCCCGGCGACCTCACGGGCCCGCTCGACGTCGTTGGTGAACACGGCGCCGTGCAGCCCGTAGATCGTCTCGTTGGCGATGCGCACCGCGTCCTTCTCGTCTTCGGCCGGGATCACCGACAGCACTGGGCCGAAGATCTCTTCCTGCGCGATGACCGAGCGGTTGTCCACGTTGCCGAACACAGTCGGCTCGACGTACCAGCCGCGGTCGAGGTCCTTCGGGCGGCCGCCGCCGGTGGCGAGCACCGCGCCGGTCTCGACGCCCTTGGCGATGTACCCCTCGACCCGGGTGCGCTGCCGTTCGGCGGCCAGCGGGCCCATCTGGGTGCCGGGGTCGAACGGGTCGCCGACCCGTTCGGCGGCCAGCGGGCCCATCTGGGTGCCGGGGTCGAACGGGTCGCCGACCCTGACCTTGGAGAACGCCGCGGCCAGCGCCTCGACCATCTCGTCGTGCCGCGGCCGGCTGACGACGATCCTGGTGAGCGACGCGCAGACCTGGCCGGACAGCAGGCACTCGGCCATGGCCAGCGACTGCGCGGTGCTCTCGATGTCCGCGTCGTCGAGGACGACCGCGGCCGACTTGCCGCCCAGCTCCAGGGTGCAGCGGGCGATCCGCTCACCGCAGATCGAGGCGATCTTGCGGCCAGCCGCCGTCGACCCGGTGAAGGTGATCTTGTCAACGCGCGGGTCGCGGACGAGCAGCTCGGAGACCTCGCGGTCGGCGGTAAGCACGTTGAGCACGCCGGCGGGCAGGCCTACCGTCTGCGCGGCCTCCGAGATCAGGTACCCCTCGCCGGGCGCCTCGGGCGAGCACTTGAGGATCACCGTGCACCCCGCGAGCAGCGCCGGGGCGAGCTTCATGCTGATCAGCCCCATCGGCGCGTTCCACGGGATGATCGCCCCGACCACGCCGACCGGCTCCTTGACGACGAGCCCGAAGCCGCCGCGCGACGGATGCCGCGGCGTCTCCCACGGGAACGTGTCGGCCAGGTCCGCGTAGTAGTTGAAGGTGTGCCTGGCGCCGAACGCGGCGCCGTTGGCCACGCCGATGATGACGCCGGACTCGCGCGGCCACATCTGGGCGATGTCCGCGGACCGCCTGACGACCTCCTCGCCGAGCGCCCGCAGGTACTCCGCCCGCTTAGCGTGGGTCAGCCGCGGCCACGGGCCGTTGTCGAATGCCTCCTTGGCGGCGGTGACGGCGCGGTCGATATCGGCTGCCTGCGCCTCGGCGACCGTGAGGTAGACCTCTTCGCTGTGCGAGTCGATGACGTTGATCTTGGCGTCGGATGACGGTGTTACCCATTCCCCGCCGATGAAGAAGCGATCCGTGTGCTGGATCGGCACGTTGATCTCGTTCGCCAGGGTCATCTGGGGTGCCCTCCGAATCCATCGCCCCCGGTGCCGTGAATGAAGGCACAGCACAGGGAAGTCTCGTTGTGACTAGAAGCCTAAGCGGGCTCTGTCTGGCCGCCAAGAGCCAGCCGGACAAGCGGCGCCGCGGCGAAGTTGGGAGATCCGACAACGTCCGTCAGACATGGCGGCCGGGGCCAGATCCCGTTACTGTGTCGACGGTAGTCCTGTTGTGACCTATGCCCGGAGCGGACCATGACATTCCTCAAA
>JASHXJ010000518.1 GCA_030043595.1 Trebonia sp. | reverse complement strand
CATTCGGGTCAGTCACCCGGGAAGCGATAGCAGGATGGGCCTGGCAGGCACGCCGATCAAGATGACCGAATCCAGGGCGAGCTTCACGCGCGCCCCCCTGCTGTCTGAGCATGCGACCGAGGTACTCGGTGAAGCCGGGTACGACAGTCGCGCGATAGCCGATCTCCGCACGACGGGTGTGCTGGGCTGATGGGAGCACCGACCATGCAGCCGGTTCCGGATTTCGATGGAGGAGGGCCGTGCCGATGACCCGGCCAGCGCGGCCGAGGCGCTCATGCCTGGCAGTTCCGGGAAGCAGCGAGAAGATGCTGCGGAAGGCGCAGGGTCTTCCCGCCGACCAGGTATTCCTTGACCTGGAGGACTCGGTAGCACCGCCGGCCAAGGCCCGTGCCCGGGCGATGGTCGCAGACGCGCTAGTGCAGGGGGACTGGACCGGCAAGACGCGGGTCGTCCGGGTCAATGACGTCACCACCCGCTGGGCGCTCGATGACGTGCTGCACGTCATCCGCGCAGCCGGGTCGAGCCTGGACGCCATCATGCTGCCCAAGGTGGAGCGCGTCGCGCACATCCACTGGCTCGACCTGCTGCTCAGCCAGCTCGAGCTGACCGAGGGACTGCCGGCGGGCAGCATCGGTATCGAGGCTCAGATAGAGGGTCCCGCGGGGCTCAGTGAGATCGAGGCGATAGCCGCCGCGAGTCCGCGCATCGAGACGCTCATCTTCGGTCCCGGAGACTTCAGCGCGGCCATGAGGATGCCGGTCCTGACTGTCGGCGGGGCTGACGAGCGCGCTTTCGATCCGTTCCTTCCCGTCCTCATGACGATCGCGATGACGGCGCGCAAGCACGGCATTGCGGCGATAGACGGCCCGTATGCGCTGATCAGCGATGTGGCTGGCTACCGGCGGTCCGCCGAGCGCGCTGCGGCCTGCGGATATGACGGGAAGTGGGCCCTGCATCCGGCTCAGCTGGAGCCTGCCAACGAGGTGTTCTCTCCCCGGCAGGACGCCTATGACAAGGCTGAGCTGATTCTTGACGCCTATGCGTACCACACGTCGGCGGCCGGCCACGAGGTCGGCGCCGCCATGCTCGGCGACGAGATGATCGACGAGGCGAGCCGCAAGATGGCACAGGTGACAGCCGAGCGCGGCCGGATGCTTGGCATGAGCCGCACCAGCCGTTTCGTGGCTCCCCCCGCGACATAGCCGCGATCCAGCCGGTCCACCCGTCACGTCGCGATCGGGCGGAAGAGCGGGATGCTCAGTTCGGAGTGTTCCTCCCAGCTCACCGCTACGCGCTTGGCAACGAGCGAGGAGGCCGTGTGATCGGCGGCGTGGATGACTTCTGACAGCATCCGGAAGCCTTCGTCGAGGTCGATGAAGGCGACAAAGTAGGGCACGCGCTGGAGAAAATACGGGTGCCCGGCGCGGCGGATGAGCGTGGCACTGTAAATCGTGCCGAGGCCCGCCGAGACCTGCAGGGACAGCGTCCTGCCGCCGCACGCGGGGCAGGCAGCTCGCGGGTAGAAGACCACCCGCGAGCACTGATCGCACACCTGATAGGTGAGCTGGCGGGCCGCGGTGCGGCGCCAGAATTCGGCGGTATCCGGTTCAGGGAATCGTGGCAGCGGGCGCTCCGCCTGCTTCGTCCGCTCTGTCTGCCCCGCCTGCTCCGCCTGCTCCGTCTTCTTCGCGGCCATCAGCGTGCCCCGAGGATGATCGTGCCGCCCGAGTGCCTGCCGCCGAGCTGGCTGCCGCAGCCGTGAACCACTGCATGCCGCGCTCCGGCGACCTGCGCGGTCGACTGGCCCCGCAGCTGGCGCACTGCCTCGATCAGCAGGAAGATTCCGCGCATCCCCGGGTGATTGGAGGAAAGCCCGCCGCCATCGGTGTTGACCGCCGGGCCCCCGGGAACGTCGAAGCGAAGCCGGCCGCCCTCAACATAGGCGCCGCCTTCTCCCTTGCCGCAGAAGCCCAGGTCCTCCAGGATCGTCAGCACGGTGATGGTGAATGAGTCATACAGCATCGCCACTTCCATCTCATCCGGGCGCAGTCCGGCCTGCTGGAACGCGACCGGCCCGGAACGCGCGGCGGCGCCGCTGGTGAGATCGCCGCCATTGTCGTTGGAAGCCAGCGCCTCGCCCGTGCCGAGCACCCAGACCGGCCGGGGCCGGACTGACCGTGCGATCGAGCCGGACACCAGGACGACGGCTCCGCCGCCATCGGAGATCAGGCAGCAGTCGAGGACGTGCAGCGGATCGGCGACCAGCGGCGAGGCCACGACGTCCTCCACCCGGAGCTCTCCGTCCCGCCTTATGCCGAGGTCGGCGAGCGCCCGGCGCGCGTCCGGGTTACGCAGGGCATGGTAACGAGCGGCGACAGCAACCTCGGCGAGCTGCTCGGCGGTGGTCCCGTACTGATGCATGTGCCGCTGAGCGACGAGCGCGTAGCCGCCCGCCAATGGCAGGCCATAGGGGTCTTCCATGTTCGATGTCGCCGTCGGCGGGCCAGCCGAGAGCCGGGAGCCAACGCCGATCGCCCGGCCCTGAGAACGGGCGAGCGAACCGTAGGCGAGCAATGCGACATTGCACCGGCCAGCCGCGATATCACGTGCGGCATGTGCTACGTGAAATTCGAAAGAGCTCCCGCCGACCGCGGTCGCGTCGATGACGCGCGGGCTGATCCCGGTGTACTCGGCGAACTCCAGCACGCCGAGCAGTCCAGTCTCGCCGGCGTCATAGAGGCCATCAACATCCGCCCATGCCAGGCCGGCATCGTCCAGCGCTGCCTGAGCGCAGACGGCCTTGATGCCGAGGACGCTCAGGTCACCGACCAGCCGCTTCGGGTACTCGTAAATGCCGGCTATCGCTACAGACGATTCCAGTCCAGGCATGCGTTCTCACAGTCCTATATGCCGCGCAATCAGATCGGTTGCCCGTTCAGGCGAACCGAGATAAAACTGAGCAGATTTCGCCCGCCGGAAGTACAGATGCGCATCGTGCTCCCACGTGAAGCCAATGCCGCCATGAATATGGATGTTATCGGCGGCAGCCTTGACAAAGGCGGCTGAACAGTAGGCCGCAGCGATTGCGGCGGCCGCCGGCAGGCCCGCCGGGTCGGTTGCCGCCATCTGCGCCGCATGCGCCGCCGCGGCCGCGGCCTCGTTCGCGCCTATCCACATATCGGCGCACATGTGTTTTATGGCCTGGAATGATCCGATCGCCCGGCCGAACGCCACCCGCGACCGCGCGTACTCTACGGCCATCTCCAGGCATCGTCGCGTCCCGCCGACTTGCTCTGCCGCCAGAGCCACAGCCGACAGGTCGATCGCGCGGGAGGTACCCGGCCATGCCTGACCCTGGGCGCCGATGAGCCGCGCCGGCGTGCGATCGAAGCGGACCTGGCACTGGCGCCGGGTCTGGTCGAGGCAATCCAGGGTGTCTATCCGCAGGCCAGCCGCGTCACGATGCACGCCGAACAGGCTCGGGCCG
>JASHXJ010000517.1 GCA_030043595.1 Trebonia sp. | reverse complement strand
GCTGGCCGCGCCACATCGTGCCCGCCCAGTTGAAGAACTTCACCCCGGTAGGCACCGCGATGAGGAACGTCATGAACGAGAAGAACGGCAGCAGCACCGCGCCCGTGGTGAACATGTGGTGCGCCCACACGGTCATCGACAGGCCGGCGATCGCGATCGTGGCGGCGATCAGCGTCTTGTAGCCGAACAGCGGCTTGCGGCTGAACACCGGGATGATCTCCGTGGCGATGCCGAAGAACGGCAGCGCCAGGATATAGACCTCGGGATGGCCGAAGAACCAGAACAGGTTCTGCCACAAGATCGCCCCGCCGCTGTTGGCGGCGAACACCTGCGCGCCCAGCCGCCGGTCGATCTCGAGCACCAGCAGCGCGGCCGCGAGCACCGGGAACGCCAGCAGGATCAGCATCGAGGTGAGCAGCGCGTTCCAGGTGAACATCGGCATCCGGAACATCGTCATGCCCGGCGCCCGCATGCAGAAGATCGTGGTGACGAAGTTGACCCCGCCGAGGATCGTGCCGAACCCGGACAGCACCAGCCCCATGATCCACATGTCCGCGCCGATGCCGGGCGAGTACGTCGCGCTGGTCAGCGGCGAGTAGGCGTACCAGCCGAACGAGGCGGCGCCGCCGGGCGCCAGGAAGCTGGCCAGCAGGATCAGCCCGCCGAAGGTGAACAGGTAGTAGCTGAGCAGGTTGAGCCGCGGGAACGCCACGTCCGGCGAGCCGATCTGCAGCGGGACGAGCTCGTTCGCGAACCCGACGAACAGCGGCGTCGCGAACAGCAGCAGCATGATCGTGCCGTGCATGGTGAACAGCTCGTTGTACTGCTGGTCAGACAGCACGGTGTTCGTCGGGCCCAGGAGCTGGATCCGGATCAGCAGCGCCATCACTCCCGCGGCCAGGAAGAAGATGAACGACGTGATCAGGTACATGTGCCCGATGATCTTGTGGTCCGTGGAGGAGAGCCAGCCCGCGAGGACCGAGCCCTTGCGCTCGGTCTTCCGCGCCCGGGCTACCGCGCGAGCCGCCGCCCGCTGGTCGAGGGTCGTCACTGGGTGCTCCCGAAAGATGTGTTCTGAATCGTCTTCTCGTGGGCGATCCATGCCTCGAACTGCGGAACTGTCACGATCTTCAGCGTGAACAGCATCCTGCTGTGGTAAAGGCCGCAGAGCTCGCTGCAGTGGCCGGTGAAGGTGCCGGTCTGGGTGGCGGTGATCTGGAAGTGGTTCGGGTGACCGGGGATGACGTCGCGCTTGAAGAGGAACTCCGGAACCCAGAACGCGTGGATAACGTCAGGCGAGGTCAGGTTGAACCGGACGACCTCGCCGACAGGGATCTCGAGCAGCGGCAGCAGCTCCTGGTTCTGGCTCTGCGAAAGGGCCGGGTTCCACATGTAGCCGTCAGTGGTGACGTCGTACTGCGGGTAGTTGAACTCCCAGCTCCACTGGAAGCCCACCACGTTCACCGTCACGGCCGGCTTGGCCGACAGGGAGTCGATGGTGTTCTCGTCCTTGGCGGTGTAGTAGAAGAGCACCGCGATGAGGACGAACGGCACGATCGTGTAGAGGATCTCGATCGGCATGTTGTAGCGGACCTGCGGCGGAAGCTTGTCGCCGCGCTTGCGGTGGAAGATCACCGCCCAGAGGATCAGCCCCCACACCACGCAGCCGACGAGCAGGCCGGCGATCCACGACCCCTGCCAGAGGCTGAGCGTCACCTTGCCCTGCTCGGTGACGGGGTTCGGGAAGCCGAGGCGGGTGAACGTGTCGTTCGTGCACCCGGTCAGCGCGAGCAGCATGACGGCAAGCGCGCCCGCGCGCACGGCGCTAGCCCGGCGGCGCTTGGCTGTGCCGCGCTCGCCCGGCGCGGCCTGCCGGCGGATCAGAGTCAAGTGGAGCGCCCTTCCTTGCCTGTTGGCACAAACCAGCCCGGCCAACGTCGCCCGGCACGGCACCCTGGGGCCGGTCCGCGGTCTTCTACAGCGTGTCGTGGAAACAGTATCGCGCGCGCTCCCGGCGCCGCAGGGGACCCCCGGCGTTCCGCTCCGGCGGCCCGATATGGCGACACGCCGCAGTCGCCTGGCTTCTTTGCGTATTACCTCGCGTAGCCGTAGGCGGCCGGGGCAGTATGGGGACGTGGACGTGATCGCATGAACCGCAACTGGTTCGGCCGTGTTTTCCCCGGGGGACGACACCCCGGGGATCCACCGAACGGGGGAAGTCCCCGCCCTCCCGTCCCGCCCGCGGCCGCGGCGACAGCGGAGCGGCCCGCTCCCGAGCCCGTGCGGACGATCGACGCGCTCGGCCGCAAGTGCCCGATCCCGATCATCATGCTGGCCGAGCAGATCCGCGACGTGCCCGTCGGAGCGGTCATCGCGGTGCTCGCCGACGACCCGGCCGCCTACACCGACGTCCCCGCCTGGTGCGGCATGAAGTCACACGAGTTCGTGTACCGCGAGGAGCTGGAGTCGGGCTGGGCGTTCGGCATCCGCCGCCGCTACTAGTCACGCGTCCTTGAAGCGCTCGGTGAACAGAGGATCAGTCTCCCACCAGGGCCGGTCGTCGCCGGGCGCGACAGCTTCGGCGGAGCTTGCGCCGTCGGCCGTCACGCTGGCCGGGGAGCCGGCCTTGGCCGCCTCCCGCGCGTCGAGTTCCGCGTCGATCGCGACCGCCTCCGCCTGGTCCTCGCGCATCATCTGGATCAGCTGCACGGCCAGGAACGGCAATCCGACAAGGTCGCCGAGGATCCAGATAATGCCGCCGCCGACGACCTGGCTGGTGGCCAGGCTGGGTCCCCACGGGTACCCCACCGCGTGGTAGTAGGGGCCGGCGATCAGGTTGGTGTCGGCGATCACCGCGATGCCGAAGAACGCGTCGCCGACCACCTCGGCGGCGGTGATCCACATCGAGACGCCATAGGGGTACCGCTTGGGCACCGGGTCCACCCGCAGCAGTGTCCAGAAGAACACGTATCCAGGCACCATCAGCACCAGGTAGGTCAGCTCGCGAACCGTCCCGCTGTGAAAGACCGCCGTGTACCACGACGTGAAGTACATGGTCATCGGCACGGCGACCAGCAGCAGGGTGGTAATCGCGGGGAACGTCGCCACCACGGCGACGCGGCTGCGCACCACCTTCTCGATCCGCCGCCCAGCGGCCGGGAACGCCGCGCCGAGCAGCGTGAGCGGCTTGCCCATGGCCAGGAACAGCGGGACCACGAGCACGAGGAGCACGGTCTGGGTGGCCCTGGCGTAGAACAGCACGCCCTGGTAGACGCCGATCCAGGACATCGTGGCCAGCACCAGCATCCCCAGGCCAAGACCGCAGAACGCCACCACCCGCCCGGTCGCCCAGCTGCCGCCGTCGCGGCGGACCCGCCTGACGCCCGCCAGGTAGCAGGCGCCGAGCACGACGACCAGGACGATCATCGGCAGGTCCGGAGTCCACTGGGTGACTGCGCGCCCGAGGGTCAGCTGAGGTGGTCCCTGGTATCCGGATGCGAGCACGGGCATGCAGCTACGCTACCGGCTCCGCGGGTTTGGTTATCAACGTTGCACATTTCATGACTAATGTTGCGAATTTCATAAACAGCACGGAAAGCTACTAGATACCCGCTGCCCTCGTTGCTCCCTGCTTACCGCACCCTGCTTCCTGCACCCTGCTATCTGCACATGGCGAAGAGGCCCCAGGTGAAACAGCTGACCCGTTCCCGTATGCGTGTCCTGGCGACAGCCGGGGCCGCGCTGGCGATCGCAACCGGCGTCATGACCGCGGCGGCGGCACAGTCGTCCCCGGCGCGGGTGGCTGCCCTGGGGCGCGTCGCCATCGCAGGGACCAAGCCTGCCTGGGCCACCGCGAAGAGCCAGCTGCGCGGCGCCGCGGCCAAGGTCGCGGCCGGCGGCGGGACGGTGACCGCCACCGTCTACCTCGCGGGACAGGATCCGAGCGGGCTGGCCGCCTACGCCGCCGCTGTCTCCACGCCCGGCAATGCGCGCTACGGGCACTACCTCAGCGCCGGGCAGGCGATGGCCCGGTTCGGCCCGACCGGCGCGCAGATCGGCGCGGTCGAGGGCTGGCTCACCGGGGCAGGGCTGCGGGTGACCGGGGTCAGCGACGAGATCGGCGGCTATGTGCGGGTCAGCGGCTCGGTAGCGCAGGCCGCACGGGCCTTCGGCGTGACGTTCGGGGCGTTCCGCGGACCGGACACCAGCGTCGACCGGGCGCCCGAGGAGGCGGCGTCGGCACCGGCCGGGCTCGCGGCCGACGTCCTCACGGTCAGCGGCCTGGACACCGCCAGGGACATGATGCGGCCGCAGGACGCACTCCCGCCACCGGGCCAGAACTACTGGGATGCCGGGCCGTGCTCGGCCTACTGGGGGCAGAAGATCGCGACGGACGAGCCCACGGCGTACGGCTTCTACCAGCCATGGACGACGTGCGGTTACACGCCCAGGCAGCTGCGCAGCGCGTACGGCGTCGCCTTTTCCGGCATGACCGGCAAGGGCCAGACGGTTGCGGTCGTGGACGCGTACGCGTCGCCGACCATGCTGGCCGACGCCAACGAATACGCCACGGCAACCGGTGACCAGCCGTTCCGCCCGGGCCAGTACACGCAAGACCTGGCGGGCAGCTGGCGCGACACCGCCCCCAAGGGATGCGACGCGCCCAGCTGGTACGGCGAGGAGACGCTGGACGTGGAGGCGGTGCACGGCATGGCGCCCGACGCGAACGTGGTGTACGTGGGCGCGGCGAGCTGTACCGATCAGGACTTCGCGAGCGCACTGGCGATGATCGTCCGCCAGCACCTGGCCAGCATCGTGACTGACTCGTGGAGCGAGCCCGCCGACCAGGCCTCGATCACGCGGGTCTACGACACCATCTTCGAGGCCGGCGCGACCGAGGGCATCGGCTTCTTCTTCGCCTCCGGCGACAACGGGTACGAAGACCCGGCCTACGAGGACGGCAGCTCGAACCGGATCCAGGTGGACTACCCGGCCGCCAGCCCCTGGGTCACGTCGGTCGGCGGGACGAGCCTGGCGGTCGGGATGTTCGGCAACTACGAGTTCGAGACCTCGTGGGGCACGCTGCTGGACCCGCTGTCGCGGAACGGCAGGTCCTGGGCCGACGCCACGCCGGGCGACGAATCGCTCTACTACGACGGGTCCAGCGGGGGCGGCGTGAGCACTGTCTACAGCCAGCCCTGGTACCAGCGTGACGTCGTGCCGCGCAGCCTCGCTACCGCCTTGCCCAACGGCACGACCAGCCGCACCCCCATGCGGGTCGTGCCGGACGTGTCCGCGGACGCGGACCCGTCGACCGGCATGCTGGTGGGCGAGACCCTGTACGAGCCGAACGACAGGACCCTGGGGTTCTCACTCAGCCGGGTCGGCGGCACCAGCCTCGCCAGCGCGATTTTCGCCGGCATCGAGGCCGACGCACAGCAGGCGGCGCGGCATCCGATTGGCTTCGCCAACCCGGTGATCTACTCGCTGACCCGCACGTTCGCCTTCCACGACGTGACCGATCATCCTTTCGGCCCTGGTTACGTGGCCATGGTCAGGGACAACTACACCGACCCGTACACCCAGGCCGGTCCGCAGGTCACCTGGCTGCGGACACTGGGCATCGACGGCCAGGGCGCCTCGGCGCTGCCCGCGGTCCGGGGCTACGACGACGCCACCGGCGTCGGCTCCCCCGCCTCCTACATCCAGTCCTTCGAGGGCTTCCGGCACTCCCCGCACGGGCACTCCCACCGGCACCCCCCGCACCGGCACTGACACGGGATCGCGTGCGGGCCGCCGCTACGGCGCCGTGTCGGCGTCGGCGTCGGCGTCACATCAGCCTCACCTGTTCGCCTTTGTATGTGTTCGGCACGACATATCGGGACAAAACGGCCTCAAAAATGGTCGGGACGCATACAAAGCCGACGGGCGGGACTGGCGTGACGAACGAGGCCTGGGGCTTGGGGTCCCCGGGCCTGGGGCTTGGGGTCCCCGGGCCTGGGGCTGGGACCGGGGGCCGGGAATCCGCGGGCTGGGACCACGGGGCTGGCTAGCCCGCGAGGTGGGCGGTGATCTCCCTGGCGGCTTCCTCGCCGTAGGCGGCGGCGGCGCGGTCGGCTAGCTCGGCTGGCTTCAGCTCGTATTCCTGCGGGCCGATCGTCTCCAGGACGTGGACGGCCATCAGGTTGCCCAGCTGGATGGCGCGCTCGGTCGGAAGGCCCCAGGCCGTGGCGGCCAGGAACCCGCAGCGGAACGCGTCGCCGGCGCCCGTGGGCTCGACGAACTTCGCGTCGGGGACCGAGCCGACCACCACGGGGCCGGCCCCGGCCTGCTCCACCCAGGCGCCGGCCGAGCCGAGGGTGATGATCCGCGTCGACACGTGCTCGAGGATGTCCGCGTTCGTCCAGCCGGTCTTGGACTCGATGACCGCTTCCTCGTACTCGTTGCAGAACATGTACGCCGCGCCGTCGATCAGCGGGCGCATGGACTCGCCGTCGAGGAAGGCCACCTGCTGGGAGAAGTCCGCGGCGAACGGGATGCCCGCGGCGCGGCAGTCGGCGGTGAACCGCTGCATCGCCCCCGGGTCGCCGGCGCCGATCAAGACCAGGTCCACGCCGTGCGCGGCGGCGAAGGAGGCGATGTCAATCGAGCTGTCCTCGCTCATCGCGCCGGGATAGAACGACGCGATCTGGTTGCCCTCGGTGTCGTTCGTCGCGGTGAAGCGGGCGGTGTGCCGTGTCGCCGACGTCCGCACCCCGGAGGTGTCGACTCCGTGCGCCTCAAGCCAGGCCCGGTACTCGGCGAAGTCGGGGCCGACGCTGCCGACCAGCAGCGGCCGCAGTCCCAGGCAGCCAAGGCCGTACGCGATGTTGCCCGCGACGCCGCCGCGCCTGATCTCCAGGTCGCCGACCAGGAACGACAAGGACACCTTGTCCAGCTTCCCGGCGATGAGCGTGTCGGTGAACTTGCCCGCGAACATCATCAGGTGGTCGGTCGCGATCGACCCGGTGACAGCTATGCGCATTGTGGCAGGTTACCGTGCGGCGCCGTGCGTCAGTGGAAGGAATCGCCGCAGGCGCAGGAACCCGTCGCGTTCGGATTGTCGATCGTGAAGCCCTGCTTCTCGATCGTGTCCACGAAGTCGATGGTCGCGCCGGTCAGGTACGGGGCGCTCATCTTGTCGGTAACCACCTCGACGCCGCTGAACTGCGCGACGATGTCGCCGTCGAACGAGCGCTCGTCGAAGTACAGCTGGTAACGCAGTCCGGAGCAGCCGCCCGGCTGCACGGCGACGCGCAGCCGCAGGTCATCCCGGCCCTCCTGGGTGAGCAGCGCGCCGACCTTGGTGGCGGCGGCCTCAGTGAGGATGACGCCCTGGCGCGTCGCTTCGTCCTGAACGGTCATCTGTGACTGGCTCCCGTCTCGGTTGTGCCGCGCTCGCGGCCCTCTCGATCTCCATCAACCATATGCCCGGGCCTGGCATTCCGCACAGCCAGGACCTGCCTGGGCGGCCGCCGGATGACGGGCGCTCTGGCAAGCCCCTACAGGCCCGGCGCTCCCCAGACGGGGAACCACTTGGTCAGGTCGGGCTCGATCTTCAGGTCGTCGCCGAGCACGCCCCGCACCTGCAGCTCGAGCGCGTTGTCCCGGCGCTCCCCCGACAGCGGGGCGAACGGGTAGAACGTGCCCCGCTTGTACAGGTAGACCAGCGCGAGCCGGCGCTCGGCGGAGTCCCTGAAAGCCACCAGCGTGCACAGCAGCTGCGGGCCGAACCCGTTGTCCACCAGCGTGCTGTTCACCGCGTGCAGGTCCGTGACGAGCGCGTCCATCTCGTCCGACATGTGCGAGCTGACCAGCCAGGTGAAGCCGTAGGAGTCACGGCTCACCTCGACGGGAAGCCCCCCGCCCGGCTTGCCCGAGTCCATGTTGAGCAGGTCCCGCACGTCGTCCTGGATGTCGGAGAACGTCTTGCCCTCAACCCCGCGGAAGCACACCGAGCCCGATCCGGTGGGCGTGAACCCGCTCGCCGCCTGCAGCGTGATCGCCGCCGACGGCAGCGCGAACAGGTCGTCCAGCTTCGGCTGGACCGGTTTGGTCCGGCCGAGCAGGACGTCGAGGAAGCCCATTAGCGGGGGCTCACCTGGCCTAGCTGCTTCTGGATCTTCGCGAGCTCGGCCAGCCGGCGCTCCAGGCTCGGGTGCGTCGAGAAGATCTGGGCGAGGCTCGTCCCGCCGTTGCCGCCGCCAACGCTGAGCTTCATCGCGGGCGCGAAGTAGAACGCGTTCAGCGGCTCGGCGGCGCGCAGGTCCTGGGTCGGGATCCGGTTCATCGAGCCGCTGACCTTCTGCAGCGCGCTCGCCAGCGCGCTCGGCTGGCCGGTCAGCAGCGCGCCGCTGCGGTCCGCGGACAGCTCACGGTACCGGGACAGCATCCGGATCAGCAGGAAGCTGATCGCGTACACCACGGCCGACACCAGCATGATCACCAAGATGACCGGCAGGGCGCTCTGGTTGTTGCTGCGGCGGCCGCCGCCGAACAGCTCGGAGTAGAACGCGAAGCGCACGAGCAGGCCCGCGACGATGCCGAGCAGCGACGCGATCGTCATCACCTGGACGTCCTTGTGCGCCACGTGCGACAGCTCGTGGGCGAGCACGCCTTCGAGCTCCTCGCTGGTCAGCCCGAGGCCCAGCAGTCCCTCGGTGACGCACAGCACCGAGTTCTTGCTGTTCCGACCGGTCGCGAACGCGTTGGGCATGCGGGTTGGCGCGATCGCCACTCGCGGCTTGTCCATGTTCGCGAGCGCGCACAGCCGGTCCACGATCCCGTGGAGTTCCGGCGCCTGCTGCGGGGTGACCTCCCGGGCGCCGGCCGCGGCCAGCGCGATCTTGTCTGAGTAGAAGAGGGAGATGATCGCGCTGCCGCCGCCGAAGATCAGGGCGATGAGCACGATCGCGGCACCCGAGGCATGGACCGCGGCCAGGATGCCGATGATAAGGGCAACGAACGCGACGAACACCAGCCCGAGGAGGAACATCGTCGCCGTCATCCGGACGGTCAGTCCCCGGTCAGGCGCATACCTCGTACGCGCCATTTGGCACCTCCGATCGCGCCAGGCTCCGCGTCCGGTTTGTCGCGTCCCTGGCTCCACAAGCAAATCTACCCAGATAACGTCGAACGCAGGCTGAAGGCTTCCGCAAAGGGACCCGAACAGGCAGGCGGCCGTTTAGCTCTCGGCGAACCAGGCACCCTTACGGCGACCCGACCGAGTCGCCCGGGATCTTGCCGTCGGCGAGAAGCTGGCGCACCTCGGCGATCGTGGCATCGGAGAACGGCAGGATCAGGTCCGCCGTCACGAACGTGTCGTCGGGTACTCGTGCGCCGGATTCGCGCACGAGGCGCACCGACGCGCCGAGCGCCGCCGTGAACGCCGGCTCGTCGCCGGCTTCGACGGCCGCGTCCAGGTCCGCGTCGAGCGCGGTCAGCCTCGCCGCCGCGTCGTCATCGAGCCGGAACTGGCCTTCGCCCAGAATCCGGGCTATCACGACCCGTCACCCGCCTGGGGCTGCTCGGCCGCCTGCGGTTCCGCGGCGTCCGCGGCGGCTGAGCCCCCGTTGGCGCTGGCCTCGATCTGCCGCGGCGCGCCGCCCGTCAGCTCGCCCTTCATCTGGGCCAGCTCGGCCTCGATGTCGGACCCGGCGCCGAGCCGGTCAAGCTCTGTCTGGATGTAGTCCTGCGTACCGCCCACGTGGTCTTCGAGCGCCCCGGAGGCGAGCAGCTCGTCGATCGCGCCGGCCCGCGCCTGCATCTGCGCCGTCTTGTCCTCGGCGCGCTGGATCGCCAGGCCGACATCGCCCATTTCCTCGGAAATCCCGGAAAACGCCTCATTGATGCGGGTCTGCGCCTCGGCGGCCGTGTATGTGGCCTTGATGGTCTCCTTCTTCGTGCGGAAGGCGTCCACCTTGGCCTGCAGCCGCTGCGAGGCGAGCGTCAGCTTCTCTTCCTGCTCCTGCAGCTGGGCATACTGCCCCTGCAGGTCGTTGAGCTGCCCCTGCAGGCTGGCCTTGTTCTGCAGCGCCGCCCGCGCCAGGTCCTCGCGGCCCTTGCCGAGCGCGTCGCGCGCCTGGTTCTCCCGGCGCGTGACCTCCTTCTGCAGCGAGTTCATCTGCAGCTCCACGCGCTTGCGCGATGTGGCCACGTCCGCGACGCCGCGCCGGACCCGGGTCAGCATCTCGACCTGCTGCTGGTATGAATAGTCCAGGGTCTCGCGAGGGTCTTCCATCCGGTCCAGCGCCTTGTTGGCCTTGGCCCGGAATATCAGCGAGACTCGCTTCATCACGCTCATAGACGCGGCCGTCCCCTTCGTTCAGCTGTGCGCTACCCCGGGCGGCACCGCGCCGCCAAGCGGCAGCGTTTGCCGCCTGCTCATCGCCATCAACCCTACGCGCTACCGCGCGTGGTAGCCACTTATCTACCCCGTCCACGATCACCCTGAGGAGGTTTTAAGCTATCTCCGTGTTCCGACGCAGCAGCGCCGGGGCGACGGACGGCAAGGCCAAGGGTTCCGAGGCCGTGCAGAGCCCGGAAGCCCCGGCCAAGAGCAAGCCGCCCGCCGAGACGGGCAAGGGCCGGCCCACGCCCAAGCGCAGTGAGGCCGAGCGCACCAGGTACCAGTCCATCACCGGCTCCACCACGAGCGGGCGCGGCCCGAGCACCGGCGCCGACCCCAAGCGCAAGGCCACGCCGGAGGAGAAGACACGGGCCAGGTCCGACCGCGACAAGCGGATGGCCGCCATGCGGCGCGGCGAGGAGTGGGCGCTTGGCCCGCGCGACCGCGGGCCCGTCCGCAAGCTGGCCCGGGACTACGTGGACTCGCACCGGCGGCCGAGCGAGTTCTACATGTACGTGCTGCTCGTCCTGCTGGTCGCGCTGCTCTCGCGCAATAAGGTGCTGAACGACTACGTCTCGCCGTTCGTGCTCGTGCTGATCGCGGTCGTCGCCGTGGACGCCTTCCTGATCCGCCGCGCGCTGCACAAGCTGGCCGCCCAGCGATTCCCGAACGAGTCCACGCGCGGCATGACGACCTACGCGGTGATGCGCGCGCTGCAGATCCGCCGGTTCCGCGTGCCCGCGCCGCGGCTCAAGCCCGGCGACACGTTCTAGCAAGGTGCCGCTGGCGACGTGCCCGGCGCGCGGCAGCGGTCAGTTCTCCGGGTGCAGGCTCATCGGGCCGTATTCCTTGCGGTCGTCGTCGAGCAGCGTCACCTGGTCAACGCCGGACTCGAGCAGGGCTCGCCAGTTCTCGCCCAGCCAGCTCTCCGCGTCGCCCTGGCTGGCGAAGATCGCGTCCTGCAGCCCAAGGCTGACGACCTCGCCGTCTGCCTTCTCGTACCGCCAGGTCCAGGGCATCCCGCTACGCCTCCCGCTCGCTCCGCACCGGTCCTGCGAGCGTAGCAGCGCCGCCGCGACCGCCGCCCGGTAGCTGGGGATTAACCGCCTGACCCGTCACCCCCCTCCGCGCGCCGGCTCAGGCGGTTACGCACAGAACAGGATCGCCCAGACCGCCTTGCCGCGGCCGGCTACGGGGCTCCAGCCCCAGACGTCACTGAGCGCGTCGACCATCTGCAGGCCGCGGCCCGCCTCCTCGGCTCCGCCGGGCTCCTTCAGCACGGGTGCCGCGTCGCTCGGGTCGAGCACCGCGCAGATCACCTCGCCGGTGCGGCGCAGCAGCCGCAGTCCGAAGTGCTCCGCGGCCGGCTTGCGGTCACCGGCGGCCGGGGCCGCGTGCGTCACGGCGTTCGCGACGAACTCTCCGACGATGGTCTCCGCGTCCTCGGCAAGCGAGAGCAGGCCCCAGTCCCGCAGCGTGTTCCTCGTCAGGCGGCGCGCGGTGCGCGAGGCCTGCGGCCCGCGGCTGAGCGGGCAGACGACCGCGGACGGGGAGTCCCACCAGTCAGCCGGCATCCGCACCACCCGGGGGCGCCCCGACCCGCAGTCCAGCCGCGGGGGCAGCTCAAGCGGCCTGCGAGCAGCAGGGTCGATCCTGGTCCGTGTGGGCAGCTGTGCTAGTTGGTTCACGCTCATGGCGACCCCGAGGGTGGGTTCCAGCGTCGTCCGGGTGATCGGCGCAGCACACATCCTGCCCGAGTTGGGCATGCAGATGCAAGGTCAGATGCACGTTCATTCGTAACGTGCAGCTAACGTTGCATCCGCGCGGCCCGCATTTGTCCCGCGACCACAAGAACGACCAGCGCAATTGAGACATAGAGCCCATACCGTGAGATAGCCTGGGCCACCACGACCGCGTGGTGGCCGAGGGCGTATCCGAGACCGGCTAGCATGCCCGCCCACAGCAGCGACCCGATCGCGTCGAGGATCAGGAACGTCACCCAGCTCATCCCCGCCCAGCCGGCCACGGCGTACACGATCGCGTTGGGCAGCGGCAGGAACGGCGTGATCACGACGGCCGGCCAGGTGAACCAGCGGCCCCAGCGGTGCACCCGGGCGATGAACTTCGGGCCGTGCTTGCGGCGCCCGGAGAACAGCAGGATGATCCGCTCGCCCCAGAGCCTGCCCGCCCACCAGTAGATCAGGTCGAACTTCATCAGGCCGGGGATGGCGGCGAGCAGGACGACCGCGAGCGAGCCCTGCCCCACGCGGGCGAACGCGGCAGCGGAGATGATCGCCTCGGTCGAGCCGTTCAGCAGCTCAAGCAGCACCGGGTGCGTGCCCACGAGGGCCGCACGGAACGGCAGCAGGGCGAGGTAGTACATGCCGCTGAGGGTGATCCCCGCCCAGCACAGGATGTCCACCCGCCGGGGCCTGCCCGTCCAGGGCAGCCGCGGGTCGTCCCACGGGTCGCGTGCCGGGGCCTGCTGAGCCGACAGTTCCGCGGCGGCTGCCGTCGGCTCCTCGGTCACGGCGTTACGTTATATGCGCGGCCCGTGCGATAACAACTGTGTGATCACAACCAACCGAGGCGGAGGCTGCGATGGCGATCAGCGGCGAACTGTACCTCGCGCCGGAGACCGCCGCCCGGATGGCCGCCGCGGCCCTGGCGCTGCGCGCTGGCCTCGGGGAGGCGCAACGGTCCGTTCTGGATAACGAATTTGAGGGTGACGGGGTGCGGCGGGAATGGTCGTACCTGCCCGAGCCGGTGCGGGACGGGCTGCCCATCGGCTCGCTTTCCGATCCGCAGCGCAAGCTCGCGCACGAGCTCATCGTGGCCTCGGTGAGCATGCCCGGCTACGCGAAGGTCGTCTCGATCATGGCGATGGAGCACGTCCGGCGCGCGCTGATGCTCGCCGCCGCCCCGCAGATCGCGCACTTGTTCGACCCGGAGCGGTACTGCTTCCGGGTGTTCGGGATGCCGGGCGGGGCGCAGCCGTGGGGGTGGCAGCTCGCCGGGCACCACGTGTCGCTGAACTTCACCGTCACCGCCGGGCGGTACGTTTCGCCCACGCCGTGCATGCTCGGCAGCGTCCCGGCCGGCTTCGGGACGCTCGCGCCGCTCGCGGACGACGAGGAGCGCGGGTACGCGTTCATGCGGGCGCTGACGGACGCGCAGCGGGCGGCGGCGGTCATCTACCACCGGCCGCCGCCGGACTTCGCCACCCGGATCCTGCCGCGGATCGGCCCCGTGGAGCTCCCCGACCACGTCTTCGAGCCTGAGCCCGGCTACACGATCTCCGATTCCGAGCGAGCGATCCTGAGCTACGTGCGCGACGGGCCGAAGGGCGTGCCCGGCTCCCAGCTGGACGCCAGGCAGCTCGACGCCCTTGTCGGCATCGTGGCGGGGTTCGCCGGGCGGCTGCCGCCTGAGGTGGCCGCCGCGGAGCTGGACCGGGTGCTCGCGGCGGGCGCGGAACGGCTCGCGTTCGCGTGGGCGGGCAGCACGGCGCCCGGCGAGCGGCACTACTACCGCGTCCAGGGGCCAGACCTGCTCATCGAGCACGACAACACGCAGGGCGGCGGGGACCACATCCACTCGGTGTGGCGGAATCCGGCCAACGACTTCGGCGATGACATCCTGGCGGCCCACTACCGCGCGGAGCACGCGGCGCGGTAGCGGGCGCGGCTTAGCGCTTCTCCACGGGCAGGAATTCCCGCTCGCGCGGGCCGGTGTAGACCTGGCGCGGCCGGCCGATCTTGGTGGCCGGGTCCCTGATCATCTCCCGGTAGTGCGCGATCCAGCCGGGCAGCCGGCCGAGCGCGAACAGCACGGTGAACATCCGGGTCGGGAAGCCCATCGCGCGGTAGATCAGCCCGGTGTAGAAGTCGACGTTGGGGTAGAGCTTGCGCGAGATGAAGTAATCGTCGGACAGCGCCCGCTCCTCCAGCTGCTTGGCCAGGTCGAGCAGGTGGTCGTTGGTGCCGAGCTTGTCCAGGATCTCGTCCGCGGTGGCCTTGATGATCTTGGCGCGCGGGTCGTAGTTCTTGTAGACCCGGTGGCCGAAGCCCATCAGCTTCACGCCTTCGTGCTTGTCCTTCACCTTGGCGACGAACTCATCGACGTTGCCGCCGCTGTTCCTGATGTCCACGAGCATCTCGAGCACGGCCGCGTTGGCACCGCCGTGCAGCGGCCCGAACAGGGCGTTGATGCCGGCCGAGATGCTGGCGAACAGGTTGGCCTCGGATGAGCCGACCATCCGGACGGTCGAGGTCGAGCAGTTCTGCTCGTGGTCGGCGTGCAGGATGAACAGCAGGTCGAGCGCCTTGGTCACCACCGGGTCCGGCGTGTACGGCTCTGTCGGCAGCCCGAAGGTCATCCGCAGGAAGTTCTCGACGAGGCCGAGGGAGTTGTCCGGATAGAGGAACGCCTGGCCGACCGACTTCTTGTAGGCGTAGGCGGCCAGCGTCGGGACCTTGGCGAGCAGTCTTATCGTCGACAGCTCGACGTTCGGCTCGTCGAACGGGTTGAGGCTGTCCTGGTAGAAGGTGGACAGCGCGGAGACGGCACTGGACAGGACCGGCATCGGGTGCGCGTCGCGCGGGAACCCGTCGAA
>JASHXJ010000516.1 GCA_030043595.1 Trebonia sp. | reverse complement strand
ATCGCCCCGAACGTCAGCCTCTGCCAGCTAATCGGATACAACCTGCTGATCGTCGCCGCCGTGCTCCTGCTGCGCGTGCTCTTCACGATCTTCAGGAACCGCTGAGCAGCTTGGACTTCTCGCGCTCGAATTCCTCGGACGTTATGACGCCATGGTCGCGCAGGCCGGCCAGCTTGGTGATCTCGTCGGCGGCGCTCTGCGGGCCCGCGGCTTCCTGGACATAGGCACGGAATTCCTCGTCCTGACGGCGCTGTGCCTGGCGTGCCCGCTCGTGCATGCTGGCGCCGCGGAAAATCAGGTAGCACAGGACGCCGATGAGCGGGATGAACAGCACGAACAGGAACCACAGGGCCTTGGACCAGCCGGACAGGTCTGGGCTGCGGAACAGGTCGATGATGACCGTGATCAGGATCCAGAACCAGAGCACCCACAGGAAGATCTCGACGATCGTCCAGAAAACGGAAAGTGCGGGATAAGAGGAATCAGCGGCGAGCGGCATCGTTTGCTCCTCGGCAGTGTCTACGCGGCGCCGGATGGCTGCACAGGGCGCGGTTCTGCGCCGGCCCACCGCGCCCTCACTTTCTTCGAGCGGCCAGGGCCTTCGCATCGCCCCATGCGGGTGATTCAGCCGTGGCCCAGCTGCACGGCCTTGACGATCAGCAGCAGCACCGAGATCACGAGGTACCCGCGCAGGGTCAGCACGCCCATCTTGGTAATCGGCGACCACTGCACCGGCTTGAGCAGCGCGAGCGGCGGCATGCGCCAGCTCATGCGCTCCGCGGCCGTCATGGTGTCTCTCGGGTGCGGCGGACGCGCCGGGCCCCGTCGCCCGGTAAGCCAGACCCACACTCCGGCCGCCGCGGCGAAGGCCGCCAGCGCGATGGCCAGCCAGATCGCCACCTTGATCGCATTGATCCTGCTGAACAAGGTGGTGATGACCAGCGTGCCCGACAGTACGAGCAGCACGCCGATGATGAAGACGGCGACGATGTTCAGCCAGCGCGGGTTCATCCACGGGCCGAGCACCTCGCGGTCGTTGCACAGCAGCAGCAGGAACACGCTCGCACTGGGCAGCAGGATCCCGGCCAGCGCCTGCACCGCGGTGGTGAGCAGCCCGAGCGGCGTGCCCGGGATGAGCACGATGGTCGCCGCCAGGGCGATCATGCCGGTGTAGCTGGCGTAGAACGGCTTGGCGTCCTTGAACGAGCGGTGCAGCGAGTGCCTGATGCCGAACACGTCGCCGAACGCGTAGCTGGTGGACAGGGTGACCGATGCCGCGCCGATGATCGACGCGTCCAGCAGCACGACCGAGAACGCCGCGCCGTACCATCCGCCGTGCGCCTCGAGGGCGTGGGCGACGCCGAGCGCGTCGGTGAAGTTCCCGGCCAGGTGGGTGCCCCGCACCGCGAACACGGCAGTGATCAGGACCAGCGAGGCCCCGATCACCACGACGAACGCGCCCACCGTGGTGTCGGCCCGCTCGTACGGGATGAACCGCGGGGTGATCCGCTTGTCGATGACGTTGGACTGCTGGAAGAACAGCTGCCAGGGGGCGACTGTGGTGCCCACGATCGCGATGATCAGCAGCACCGCGGTGGAGCTGACGCCGCCCTGGACGCCGGGCACGACGAAGTGGTAGCCGATCTGACCCCAGTGCGGGTCAGCGCTGAACCCCAGCGGGATCAGGATCAGGCTCACCGCGATGAACCCGAACAGTGCCTGCTCCCAGCGGCGGAAGCTGCCGCTCGCGGTGATCGCGACCAGGATGAGCCCGGTTATCGGCACCGAGATGTACGGCGTCACATGGAAGTACTGCAGCGCCAGGGAAACCCCGATGAACTCGGTGACGATGGTCAGGAAGTTCAGGATGAACAGGTCGCCGACGCTGAACCACCCCCAGAACCGGCCGAAGCGCTCGTTGATGAGCCGCGCGTGGCCGACACCGGTGACGGCGCCGAGCCGGACCACCATCTCCTGGTTGACGATCAGCACCGGGATCAGCAGCAGCAGCGTCCACAGCAGGCTGTAGCCGTAGTTCTGCCCGGCCTGCGCGTACGTGGACACGCCGCCGGCGTCGTTGTCGCCGACCATCACGATCAGGCCGGGTCCCATGATCGCGAGGAAAGTGATCAGCTTGCGCCGCAGACCGCCGGCGACCTCCTCCTCGCCGAGGCGGATCCGGCCGAACGCGCCCTCGATATCGCCAAGGTGGGCATCGTCGAGCACCGCGGTAGCCGGCCTGGCCAGCGTCGGCTGCGCGGGCCCGGACGCGTGTGCCTGCTGGCCCGGCTGGACTGGCCGGGCGCTCCGGCGCCCCCGCGCCGGCGGGGCCGCCTGACCGGGCGGGGCCTGGCCGGGCGAGGCCGGCTGGCCGGGCGGCGGGGTCGCCTCGTCGTGCGGGGGCGCCTGACCGGGCGGGGAGCCAGGGGAAGGGGAGGCAGGAGAAGGGGAGGCAGGAGAAGGGGAGGCAGGAGAAGGGGAGGCAGGAGAAGGGGAGCCCTGGGACGGCGAGGCGTTGGCAGGCCGCGGGGGCTGCGCGGGCCCGCCTCGCGTCGTCACCTAGCGTCCCCGTGGCGGGCGTCCGGCGGCTCCGCCGCCTCCCTGCGCCGCCAGTCGTCGGGCAAGGTGACCTCAAGCACGTCGTCGACGGTGATGACGCCGAGGAGCCGGCGATCGTCGTCGACCACGGGGATCGTGATGAGGTTGTAGTCCGTCATCAGCACGGCGACGTCCATGACGTCGGTGTCCGTGCCGACCCGGACCGGGTCGGTGTCGCAGACGTCGATCAGCGTCCTGGCCGGATCGGACTGCACGAGCGTGACGAGCCGGGCCACACCGCGCAGCCCGCCGTCTGAGTCCACGGCGTGCACGCTGGTCAGCGCCTCGGGCTGCAGCGTGGCCGACTCGCGGATCGCGGTCAGCGCCTCGGCCACGCTGGTCATGCTCGGCACGGCCACGAAATCCACCCCCATCAGGCCGCCCGCGCTCGTCCGGTTGAAGCCGAGCAGCGTGAGCACCTTGGACCGCTGCGGCGGCGGCAGCAGGTCGAGCACCGGCTGGCGGCGGGGCTGCGGCAGCTCCGCCACCGCGTCCGCGGCGTCATCCGCCCGCATCCTGCCGAGCACGGCGGCGATCTCCGCGTCGGTGCGCGCGCCCAGCAGCCGGGTCGCGAGGTCCTCGTCGAGTTCTTCGAAGACGTCCGCCTCGAGCTCCGGGTCGGCGTGCACCCGGCCGAGGATCTCCGTCTCCTCCTTCTTCGAAGCTTCTTCGAGCAGGTCCGCTATCTGGGCTGGTTTCAGCCTGCGCACCCGGGCGAACGGCCCGCGTGCCAGCTCGCTGCCCGCGTGCCCGATCAGCGACTCGAAGTCGTGCCAGTCGCGGAATGACGGCCCGTCCTCGGCAGGCGTGCTGTGCGGATCCGGTCCGAGCAGGCCGAACAGCCGTCGCGGCCGCCGCCTGGTGTCCACGCCCGA
>JASHXJ010000515.1 GCA_030043595.1 Trebonia sp. | reverse complement strand
GGGCGGCTCGCCGAAGGCCACCGCGGCCGCCTGCTGCACCGGGGCGGCGGGAGCGGACCAGATCTCGCTGCCCGTGCCGAGCAGCCGGTCCCGCAGCGACGTCAGCGCCGGGAAACCGCCTGGCAGCCGCGCCACGCCGAGCCGCCAGCCGCCCAGGGCCAGGTTCTTTGACAGGCCCGCGGTGATGACAGTCCGCTCCGGCGCGACGTCGGCCGGGCTCAGGAATTCCGTGCTGGCGAGCTCAGCCCCGGCTGGAGCGTGCGTCAGGTCGCGGTAGATCTCGTCGGAGATGATCAGCAGGTCGTGCCGTCGCGCCACCGCGCACAGCGCGCGCACCGTGCCGGCCGTGGCCAGCGTCCCTGTCGGGTTGTCGGGCAGGGTGACGATCACGGCGCCGATCCGGCGCCCGTCGCGGCGGGCCGCGGTCACCGCGGCCGACAGCAGGTCCGGGTCGGGTACGCCGCCCTCGCCGTCAGCGATGGGCACGTACACCGGGCGGACGCCCGTCAGCGATGCCTGGGCGGCGTAGCTGACCCAGCTTGGCCGCGGGATGGCCACGTCGCCGGCCTGCAGGCCGAGCAGCAGCCCGTACAGCAGCGCCTTGCTGCCGGGCCCGCACACCACATCGTCGGGCGACGTCGGCAGCCCGCGCCGTTCCCAGTACCCCGCCGCGGCCGTGCGCAGTTCCGCGGAACCGGCCACCGGCCCGTATCCGCCCATGTGGCTGGCCGTGGCCAGGGCGTCCCTGAGCACCCGTGCGACCGGGACCCCCGCCTCGCCGAACGCCAGTGGCAGCACCCGTTCGCCGCGCCGCCGTCGCTCGTCGAGCGCCTCGTTGGCGGCGAGGGTCGCCGAGACGCCGATACGCCGCCCCGGCAGGGTCGCTCGGGACAGCTCACGAGCCGACAGCCTGCCCGTCGTTTCTTGTTGCTCCACGGTGACAACAGGCAGCGGCGCGGTAATGGCGGCCATATCAAGCTCCAGGCAGCGAGAACGGGGGTTTCGCGAAGATTACCCGATAAAGAATTCCCTGCATTGAGCGTTAGGACAAGAGCCGATGCCTGGGGGAGAGGGTAAGATTTCTTAATGCTAGACATCCGCAGGCTCCGCATGCTGCACGAATTCGCGGCGCGCGGCAGCATCGCGCGGACCGCTGACGCGCTCGGCTACACGCCGTCGGCGGTCTCCCAGCAGCTGGCCGTCCTCGAGCGAGAGGCCGGCACGCCGCTGCTCGACCGCACCGCGCGCAGCGCAGGGCTGACCGACGCGGGCCGCAGGCTGGCCGCGCACGCGGAGCGGATCCTGGCGATGGTCGAGGAGGCCGAGGCAGACCTGTCCGCGCGGGCCGCCCAGCCGTCGGGCCGGGTGGTGGTGACCGCCTTCCCGTCCGCGGCGGTCGCCTTCGCGCCGGCGCTCGCCCGGTCGCTGCGTGCGCATCCGCACCTGTCGCTGCTGCTGCGCCAGTCCTCGCCCGCCGAGGGGCTGCAGCTGGTCCGCTCGGGCGAGGTGGAGGTGGCGATCGTCGACGACTGGACCGGGCGCCTATCGGCCCACGTGAACGGCGGCGCCCTCGACGGCGGCGACCACGGCCAGGGCGTGCTGCGCTATTACCATCTGGTCCGCGACCCGCTAGTGCTGGTGGTCGCGCGCGGGCACCCGGCCGCGGACCCGGAGCGCCCGGTGGACTTGCGGGCGCTGCGCAACGAGCCGTGGCTGGCCGCGCCGTCCGGCGAGCCGTCCCGGCAGGCGGCTGACCGGCTGCTCGCCGCGGTAGGGCTTACGCCACCGGTCCCGTCAGAATTCGAGGGGCTCGGCACGGTCGCGAACCTGGTCGCGCGGGGACTTGGCATCGCGATCATGCCCCGGCTCGCGGTCGGCGCCTACGAACGCCGGGTCGTCATCAGGGAGCTGCCCGCCGGCCTGGATCTGGCCAGGGACATCTTCGCGGTCGCGCGCACCGCGAGCGTGCTCCGTCCGTCGGTCGCGGTGATCGTCAGCTCGCTGCGCGGCGCCGCGCGGTCGATGGCGCACCGGGTTCCGGCTCAGGAAGCCCACGAGGCCGCGGCCGCTGAGCCGCTGTAGGTTGAGGTCGTGGATCACGAGCTGGACCTGACGGCCGACGGCGCGACGCTGACCGCCGCGCTGACCGACATCGCCTCGGTCAGCGGCGAGGAGAAGCCGCTGGCGGACGCGATCGAGCGGGCCCTCGCCGCCCGCCCGCACCTGACCGTGCACCGTTCGGGCAACACGGTGCTGGCCCGTACGGAGCTGGGGCGTAAGGAACGGGTGGTGCTGGCTGGGCACATCGACACCGTGCCGCACGCGGGCAACTTTCCGTCTTCCTTCAACTCAGAACGATCCCGGCTTTCTGGTTGCGGCACATCAGACATGAAGTCGGGGGTGGCCGTGCAGTTGCGCCTTGCCGCGGACCTGGCTGCTCCGTCGCGTGACGTGACCTACGTGTTCTACGAGTGCGAGGAAGTGGCGGTCGAGAGCAACGGGCTGTTCCTGCTCAGCCAGTCGGCTCCGGCGCTGCTGGCCGGCGATTTCGCGGTCCTTCTCGAGCCGAGCGGCGGGGTCGTCGAGGGCGGCTGCCAGGGCACCCTGCGGGCCTGCGTCACGGCCGCCGGCGCGCGGGCGCACACCGCCAGGTCCTGGATGGGGCGCAACGCGATCCACGAGGCGGGCGCGATCCTCGACGTGCTGCGTGCGTGGCAGCCGCGCTCTCCGGTAATCGACGGCCTGCGCTACCGGGAGGGGCTGAACGCCGTCGCCATATCCGGCGGCGTCGCGGGGAACGTGGTGCCCGACTCGTGCGTGGTGACCGTGAACTACCGGTTCGCCCCGGACCGCTCGGCGGCACAGGCGGAAGCCTGCATCCGGTCGCTGTTCTCGTCCTGGGAGGTGGCGGTGCTCGACGTGGCGCCGGGCGCGCTGCCCGGCCTGGGCG
>JASHXJ010000065.1 GCA_030043595.1 Trebonia sp. | reverse complement strand
GACTCCGACGACGAGGACTAACGGCAAAACCGCTATCCAGAACGGAGCGTGCCGCCTCTTCCGGTGCCTGTGTTCAGCACTCGGCGACTAACGCGATACATCTTGACTTCTCCTTCACGAGATATATCGTATGGAGAAGCAGATGTACCGCCGGGAGGAGCTGTCATGCCGCACTGGACCGTCGACGAGCCGACGAGCATCGACTTCGAGGACGTGACCGCGCTGCAGGTCCGGCTGATCGACGGGACCGTTGCGGTACTCGCCACCGACGACATGCCGTCGGTAGTAGTCAGCGATATCAGGGGACGCCCGCTGCAGGTCAGCTACGACGACGGCACGCTGACGATCGGCTACGAGGCGCTGTCCTGGGAACGGCTGCTCGACTGGCTGAAGCCGGTGCATGACATGGCCGCCGTGACGGTCACCGTGCCCGCGGACTGCCCCATCCAGCTCGGCGTGGTCAGCGCGTCCGCGGTCGTGTGCGGGCTCAGCGCCGGGGCGGCGGTCAAGGGGGTGTCCAGTGAGATCACCCTGGACGGAGTCACGGGCGACGTGCTGGCCGACACCATCTCCGGCGCCCTTGAGGGGCGGGATGTCGACGGCGCGGTCCGCTTCAAGTCTGTCTCCGGCGACCTGACGCTGGCCGGCGGCTGGCTCACCCGGCTGGAGGCTGACAATATAAATGGCCAGATAGCGGCGGACGTCGGCCTCGCCGCGGCAGGAGCCATGCGGATCAGCACGATCTCCGGGGACGTTACGCTGCGGCTGCCCGCGGACAGCGACGCCATGGTGCGGCTGCACTCGACGTCCGGGAACGTTCGCAGCGAATTCGGCTCATTGCGGCCTGTTATGTCGCCTGGGTCACATACGGTAAGCGGTAATCTGGGCGGCGGATCAGGGAATGTGTCCGTGAACAGCGTCTCGGGCGCTGTCACGCTGCTGCGGCGTCCTGGACGCCGTACTACCCCCCGCGCGGAACCTCCTCGCGCGGAGGCCGGAATGGAGAGCGAGACCCGATGAGTCCGGTATTCCGCCACGGACGGCTCAGGCTGTACCTGCTGCGCCTCCTCGACGAGGAGCCCAGGCACGGCTATGAGGTCATCCGGCTGCTGCGCGACCGGTTCATGGGCGTTTACGCCCCCTCACCGGGAACGATCTACCCGCGGCTGGCCCGGCTGGAGGAAGAAGGCCTGGTCACCCACGACGAGGAGAACGGCCGCAAGGTCTACCGGATAACCGAGGCGGGCCGCGAGGAGCTGCGCAACCGCGGCGATGAGCTTGACGAGCTCGAGGAAGAACTTTCGGCGTCGGTCAGCGACATCGTCCGCGAGGTCAGGGAGGACGTCCGGGAGACCGTTCGCAGCCTGCGCGAGGAGCTGACCTGGGCCGCCAGGGAGATGCGCCGTACCGAACGGGAGGCCGGCGAGGACGCCAGGGACGCCGCCCGCGAGCAGGGCAGGCAGGCACGCGAGGCCGCGTGGGCGCAGGCCCGGGTGGTTCGCGAGCAGGCCCGGGTGGTTCGCGAGCAGGCCAGGCAGGCACGTGATCAAGCGCGCCAGGCGCGCGGCGAGGCGCTTGGCCACGCGCAGTGGCTGAAGGAAGAGGCCGCGCACCTGCGCGAGGACGCCCGCGGGCGCTTCCGCTCCGTCTTCGAGTACGCCGCGGGCGAGCGTGACCAGGGGCCTGAGGCCGAGGAGTCGCGCGAAGGCGAATCCCGCGAGGGCGAATCCCGGGAAGGCCAGTCCCGCGAGGGCGGGCCGCGGGAGAAAGGCGGCCGCGACTGGGGCGGCTGGCTCGGCTGGGGCGAGTGGGCGCGGTGGACGGACTGGCCGGGCCGCAAGAGCTGGCCGGGACCGCGGGATATGGCGGCGTTCCGCGACCTCGAGCGCCTGGCCAGGGAGTTCGCGACCGACCTGCGCCGGGTGGCGTGGGACTCCGGCGCCCTCGGCGGCGACGTCATAGTCTCGCTGCGCGACATCCTCGAGGACACCCTCGACCGCATCAGGACCGAGGTCTTCGGCCTGCACGAGGAGCCGGCTCAGGACGCCGCCGCCGCGGACGCCACGTCCGCCGCGGACGCAGGCAGCGCCGCGGACGCAGCAGCCCCGGCGGACGCAGCAGCCCCGGCGGACGCGACCGCCGCCGCGAAGGATGCCACAGCTCCGCCAGGAGACGACACCGGAGCAGCCCCCACGGCGCAAGGGGACAACGCCTCGGCAGAGTCTTCCGGCACCTCTGACTCCCCGGGTTCCTCAGCCGCACCAGAGGCCGCAGAACCTCCCCATGGTGAGTAGCTCCCGGGGTAGAGCCCGGACCTAGCAAGGCGCTGGCCTTCCCGCGGTGGCCCGTTTTGTCGTCACTGCAGTCACTTCTGTTGTCTTTGTATGTGTTTGGCATGACAAATCATGACAAATCGACCTCAAAAGTGGTCGGGACACATACAAAGGCGCCAGATGCGCCGCCAGGTCTCCCGGGTGCCGCGCCGGCGGCTGTGCGGGCTGCGGGCTAGAGCGACGGCCGGTGGCCGTGGTTACGGAGTGAAGACGATCTTGCCGCTGTGGGTGCCGTCGATCATGGCGGCGAAGCCCTCGGCGGCGCTGGCGAGCGGGAGCACCCGGTCGATCAGCGGGCGCGTTCCGGTCTGCTCGCAGAACCGGAGCAGCCTGCCAAGCTGATCACGGCTTCCCATGGTCGATCCGACGATGGACAGCTGGGTGAAGAAGACCCGGTTGAGCTCGGCTGGCGGGACCTCGCCGCTCGTGGCGCCGGAGATTACGATCCGCCCGCCTGGGCGCAGCGACCGGAGCGAGTGCCCCCAGGTCGCCTCGCCGACCGTCTCCATGACGACGTCGACCCGTTCCGGCAGCCGTGCACCCGTGGGGAACGCCTGGTCGGCGCCGAGCTTGAGGGCAGTGTCGCGCTTGGCCTCGCTGCGGCTCGTCACCCACATCCGGTAGCCTGCCGCGCGGCCGAGCAGTACCAGGGCGGTGGCGACGCCGCCACCCGCGCCCTGGACAAGGATGGTCGCGCCCGGCTGCACGCCGGCCTTCTCGAAGAGCATCTTGTACGCGGTCAGGTACGCGGTAGGCAGGCAGGCGGCTTCCTCGAAGGACAGCGCTGCTGGCTTTGCCAGCAGGTTGCGCTTGGGGACCGCGACCAGCTCCGCGAACGTGCCGTTGTAGCGCTCCGACAGCAGCGAGCGGCGCGGGTCAAGGGTCTCGTCGCCGCCCCCGGCGTCCGGGTCCGCGATCACCGCGTGCACGACGACCTCGTTACCGTCCGGGTCGACGCCGGCGGCGTCGCAGCCGAGGATCATCGGCAGCCGGTCGGCGGGCAGGCCCACCCCGCGCAGCGACCAGACGTCGTGATGGTTGAGCGCCGCCGCCTTGACGGTGACCGTCGTCCAGCCGGCCGGCGCTTCCGGATCCGGCCGCTCCCCTGTCTCAAGCCCGCTCAGCGGGTTCTCGGCGTCGATGCGCGCGGCTGTGACGGCGAACATGATCCAGACCCTACAGGCAGGGGGGCTGGCGCGGGAGGGGTGGGTGCGGGAGGGGGCTGGCGC
>JASHXJ010000514.1 GCA_030043595.1 Trebonia sp. | reverse complement strand
TTACAGCAAGCCGGGACCGTTCGGCGGAAGAAAGGGTTTCCGGATCGGCGAAGAGCGGCTGACCTGCCTGGAGTTCACGGCGGATCCCGTCCAGGCCCGCGTAGATGAAGCCGCCGAGGGCCAGGTAGGGGTTGCCGGTCGAATCGCACGGCTTGAGCTCGAGGTTGACCGAGCCGGCCACGCCGACCGGCGAGCAGATGCGGACCGCCGCCTCCCGGTTGTCCGGGCCGTAGCAGGCGTAGGCACCGGACCATGTCGACGGCGTGAGCCGCCGGTAGCTGTTCACGCTGCCGCAGGTCAGTGCCACAAGGCCGGGCAGGTGCGCGAGCACCCCGGCCATGAAACGGTAGCCGACTGCGGACAGGCCGAACCGGCCGGACGGGGCGCCTGGATCGTCGAACGCGTTCCGCCCGTCCGACCACAGCGACGCGTGCAGGTGGGCGCCGTTGCCCGCCTGGTCCGGCAGCGGCTTGGGCGCGAAGCTTGCCCACAGCCCGTGCCGGATCGCGACCGCACGGGCGGTCTCGCGCAGCAGGACGTGACTGTCCGCGGCGCGCAGCGCCGTCGCGTGCCTGATGGGTACCTCTTGCTGGCCGTGGCCAAGCTCGGGGTAGTAGTGCTCGACCTCTAGACCTTGCTTGTTCAGCGCCGCGACGAGGTCGATCGTATAGTCGTGCGCCAGGTGGAAACCGGTAGCCGAGTAACACAGGCTTTCGTCGATGGGTACGAGGTCCGCACCGTCGCGGCGGCCGAGCGTGAACTCGGGCTCGAACGCGGCCTGCAGCTCGTATCCTTCGGCGCCCAGTTCGGCGATCGCCTGCTTGAGGAAGGTGCGCGCGCACCCGTCCCACGGCGTGCCGTCCGGGTTTACCTGGTCGCAGAGCATAGCGGCCGCGCCCGGCGCGTAGGGCAACGTGACGAAAGTGTTAGGGTCCGGCTTGATCCGGACTTCGCCGACCGGTCCCATGCCGTCCACCGGTGCCAGCTCGTCCATGATCGACATCGCCATCATGGCCCGCGTGTGGCCGATGCCGCTCTCGATCCGCTCGGCGAGCCGCACGGCGGCGGCCGCCTTGCCGCGGATGATTCCGCCGTGGTCCGCGTACAGGAACCGCACCAGCGAGACGTGCTCGGCGAGGGCTCGCCGCCAGACGTCGTCGGTCATGACTGGAAAGGGTATCGCCGCGACGGCAGCGGGAACCTCGTTCCTGGGCACCGGAAGCTGACGAGCGCTCCCTCGACGGCGTCGCAGTCGGCGTCCGGAGCTGGGAGACCCCGTTGACAGAAGATATCTTCTGACCATGCCACCGCGGTTCGACCCACGCGATCTGCGCGCGTCTGACTCAGACCGCGACCGGGTAATCGCCATGCTGGCCGCCGCGCTCGCTGACGGCCGTCTCACTCCCGATGAGCACTCAGAACGAACGGAGGCGGCTCTTTCCGCCCGCACCCTGGGCGACCTCGCGGGACTCACCGCCGACCTGGCCCCGGCTGCCGAGCAGCCGGTCCAGCTGGACGACGGGAAAGTGGTCGCGGCGGATCGGCAGCCGGGTGGCTGGGTCGCGTCGATCGAGGAAGCAACCCGGATCCTGAACCTGCCCGCGATTCGCGACGGATACGAGGAAGCCGCCGCGCACGCCCTGCGCGAGCGGTACACGTATAAGGAATTCCTTGCCGCCGTCCTCGGCGAGGAAGTCGCGCGCCGCAGGCGGCACCTGGTCCGGCAGGCGCACTTTCCCCGCGCCAAGCGGATCGAGGACTTCGACTTCGCCGCCAACCCCAGCGTCTCGCCCGAGCAAGTCGCCGCCCTCTGCCGCCCTGACTGGGTGACCGCCGGGCAGCCGCTGTGCCTGATCGGCGGCTCCGGCACCGGGAAGTCGCATCTGCTCATCGGCATCGGTACCGCGATCGCCGAGTCGGGGCTGAAGGTTCGCTACACGACCGCCGCGAACCTGGTCAACGAGCTCGCCGAGGCCGTCGACGACAGGCAGCTGACCAAGGTGCTGGCCCGCTACGGCCGCTGCAGCCTGCTCTGCGTGGACGAGCTCGGCTACCTTGAGCTCGACGCCGCGGGCGTGCGGCTGCTGTTCCAGGTCCTCACCGACCGCGACGAGCGCCGCTCCATCGCCGTCGCGTCGAACGCCCCGGTCGCCGAGTGGAATCGCGTCCTCACAGAGCCCACGCTCTGCGCCGCGATCGTCGACCGGCTCAGCTACGACGCCCAGATCATCGAGACCGGCAGCGAATCCTACCGGCACGCTCAGGCCCCTGCGGGCCGCTAATCGCGGGTATCTTCTGACCATGCCACCACGGCCCGCGCCACGCGATCTGCGCGCGTCTGACTCAGACCGCGACCGGGTAATCGCCATGCTGGCCGCCGCACTCGGCGACGGCCGCCTCACTCCCGAAGAGCATTCCGAGCGAGTGACCGCGGCTCTTTCCGCGCGCACCCTGGGCGAGCTGGCCGCGCTGACCGCCGACCTGGCCCCGGCTGCGCAGCAGCCGGTCCGGCTGGACGACGGGAAGGTCATCGCGGCGGTGCTGCGCACCGAGGAACGGCACGGCCGCTGGGTGGTGCCGCCGGTCGTGACGTGCTCGGCCGTCTGCGGTGAGGCCGTGCTCGACCTGCGCGAGGCGGTGCTGCAGGACCGGCACGTCGTGCTCAACGTGTACGCGTTCTTCGGGCGGGTGCGGCTGATCGTGCCCTCCGGCGTCGAGGTCGTGATGAACGGGACCGGGGTGATCGGCCGCCAGCGGGGCGCGACAGTGCGATGGGTGCCGTCGTCCGCGGAGGTTCCCGTCGTCGAGGTCCGCGGGCTCGTGATCATGAGCGAGGTGCTGGTCCGGACGCCGCGACCGCGCCGCTGGCTGCCACGGTGGCGGCGGACCTCGCTGTCCTAGCGCGGGCGAGGGGCGTGCTGCCCCCGGCTGCGGCTCAGTCGTACTTGATGGAGCTGTAGGCGCTCAGCTTCCACAGGGCGTGCTCGCTGCGGATGGACCTGATCGTGCCCGACCGGGACCGCATCACCAGCGAGTGGGTGGTCGCGCCGCCTGGCTTGTAGCGGACCCCGTCCATCAGCTCGCCGTCGGTGATCCCGGTGGCGGCGAAGAACACGTCCTCGGAGCAGACCAGGTCGTCGGTGGTGAGCACCCGGTCCAGGTCATGCCCGGCGTCGAGGGCGCGGCGGCGCTCCGCGTCGTCGCGCGGCGCGAGCTTGCCGAGGATGATCCCGCCGAGGCACTTGAGCGCGCAGGCGGCGATGATGCCCTCCGGGGTGCCGCCGATGCCGAGCATCAGGTCGATCCCGGTGCCTGCGCGCGCCGCCATGATCGCGCCGGCCACGTCGCCGTCGGTGATCAGGTGGATCCGCGCGCCGCTCGCCCGGACCGCCGCGACCAGGTCCGCGTGCCGCGGCCGGTCCAGGATGACCACGGTGACGTCGTGCGGTGAGATGCCCTTCGCCTTGGCGACGGCCGCGATGTTGACCGCGGGCGGCGCGTCGAGGTCGACAACGCCCGCCGCCTCCGGGCCGGTGGCCAGCTTGCTCATGTAGAAGACCGCGGACGGGTCGTACATCGAGCCGCGCTCGGCGACCGCGAGCCCGAGACCGCGTTCGGCATCCCGTTGGCGCACAGCCTGGTGCCGTCGATCGGGTCGACGGCGACGTCGCAGGC
>JASHXJ010000513.1 GCA_030043595.1 Trebonia sp. | reverse complement strand
ATGGTCGAGCACCGGCAGCAATTCGAGCATGAGCTTGAGGGCATCGAGGCGAAGGTCATCGAGATGTTCGCCATGGTCGCCGAAGACCTGCCTCAGGCGACGCACGCCCTGCTGACCAGCAGCAACGAGGTCGTCCCGCTGCTGGTCCAACGCCAGAAGGACATCGAATCCCTCTACCCGGAGATCGAGCAACTGGCCAGCCGGGAGATCCTGCTGCAGGCGCCCGTCGCCGGCGATCTGCGCTTCTTGCTCTCCGTGCTGCGGATCCTGCCCGAACTCGAGCGCTCCCACTACGACGTCGTCGAGATCGCTGGCCGGTCCAACCACATTCTCAGCGACGACCTCACGCCGCGCACCCGGGGGCTCGTCGAGCGGATGGGAGATCTCGCGTCCGCGATGTGGCGGCAGGCGGCCGACTCCTGGTACCAGCGTGACCGGTCCGCGGCGCGCACGCTCGGCGAGAGCGACGAGGAGATGGACGAGCTGCACGCGAGCCTGATCGCGGAGCTCGCGTCCGGGCAGATGGCAATCCCGGTGACAATGGAGATGACGCTGGTCGCGCGCGACTACGAGCGCCTTGGCGCGCACGCCGTGAATATCTCCCGGCGGGTGGTCTACCTGGCCGGGTCGGCCGGGCTTCCTGACGAGATCTAGCCCGGCGCCAGCGAGATCCGGCCCGGCGCCATCAGCCCATCCGGCCCGTGACGTAGGCCTGGGTCCGGCTGTCCTGAGGGTCTTCGAAGATCTGCTTGGTCGGGCCGTACTCGACGAGAACGCCGGTACGGGTGTCGCTCGTGCTGTCGGTGAGCACGTAGAAGAACGCGGTACGGTCGCTGACCCGGGTCGCCTGCTGCATGTTGTGCGTGACGATGACGATGGTGTACCTCGACTTCAGTTCCCGCATCAGGTCCTCGATCGCGCCGGTGGAGATCGGGTCCAGCGCCGAGGCAGGCTCGTCCATCAGCACCACGTCCGGCTCCACGGCGATGGTGCGGGCGATGCACAGTCGCTGTGCCTGCCCGCCGGACAGGGCCAGCCCCGACGTCTTCAGCCGGTTCTTGACCTCATCCCACAGCGCGGCGCCGCGCAGTGACCGCTCGACGATCTCGTCCAGCCTGTGCCTGTTGCGCTCGCCGTTGATCCGCGGCCCGTACGCGACGTTGTCGTAGATCGACTTCGGGAACGGGTTCGGCTTCTGGAAGACCATGCCGATCCGTCGCCGCACGGCGATCGGTGACACGTCGCTGCCGTACAGATTGGCGCCCCGGTAATACATCTCGCCGTGCACCCGGGCGCCAGGCACAAGGTCGTTCATGCGGTTGAACGCGCGCAGTACGGTCGACTTGCCGCTGCCGGAGGAACCGATGAACGCGGTGATCTCATTCTCATAGATCGGCATCGTGACGTCGGTGACGGCCTGGAACCCGCCGTACCAGACCGACATGTTCCTGACATCGAAGATGAGGTTGCCGGTGCCGGCCGGCTCGGCTGGCTGCCGGACCAGCGGCTCAGCCCGGCGACCGCTGGTATCGGCGTTCTTCTCGGCCTGCTCGACGGCGTTGTGCTCAGACTGTTCCATGACGATCCCTAGTGCTGGTACCTGGCGAACCGGGCGGTGACGAGGCGGGCGGCGATCATGAAGAGGAAGGCGATCGCGACCAGCGTGAGCGCCGCACCCCAGCCGCGGGCCTGCGCGCCCACGTACGGCTGGGTCGCGTTCAGGAAGATCTGTGATGGCAGCGAGGTGTTGGGGCCGCTGAACACGTTCGTGTTCACTGAGGTGACGATGCCAATGGTGAACAGCAGCGGCGCGGTCTCGCCTGCGGCGCGGGCGACCGCGAGCAGCGCGCCGCTGACGATGCCGCCCAGCGCCGCCGGCAAGACGACCGTCGTCGTCACACGGGCCTTGGTGGCGCCGAGCGCGTAACTCCCCTCCCGCAGTGAGTCCGGCACCAGCTTCAGCATCTCCTCGCTGGACCGGATCACGATCGGCAGCATGAGGCAGGCCAGGGCGAGCGCGCCGCCCAGGCCCGAGTACTGGAAGCGCAGCGTCCACAGCGTGAAGATGAACAGGCCTATGATGATCGACGGGACACCGGTCATCACGTCGGCCATGAACCGGACGACCTGCGCCAGGACTCCCTTGCCGCCGTACTCGTTGATGTAGATCGCGCCGAGTACGCCCAGCGGCACCGAGATGACCGTGGCGAGGGCTGTGATCTCAAGCGTGCCGACGATCGCCGGCCCCATGCCGCCGACATTCGCGGGCAGTACGTTCGGCGGTATCGAACTGGTCAGGAACTGCCAGCTGATAATCGAGGCACCCTTGGCGATGACCGTGACGAGGACGAATCCCAGCGGGACCAGCACGATCAGGAACGCGAGCACCATGAGCACGGTCACGACCTGGTTCTTTGTCCGTCGCCAGGACGGCGGCTCCCGGAGGACGACCTTCTGCGGGCCGGCCCGCGGGTGGCCAGGGACGGCCATCAGGCACCCCGCGCGCGCCGGGCGGAGCGCTGCACGACCCCGCGGGCGATGACGTTGACGATGATCGTGAAGGCGAACAGGAGCACGCCCATGCCCATCAGCCCGGCGCGGAAGACGCCGCTGGACTCGCCGAACTGGTTCGCGATCACCGCGGGCATGTTGTAGCCGGGAGCGAACAGGTGCGACGTGATCGTCGGCGACGAGCCGATCACGAGCGCCGCGGCGATCGTCTCGCCCATGGCCCGGCCCAGGCCCAGCAGCACGGCCCCGACGACCCCGCCCTGGCTGTGCGGCCATGCCACGCCGCGGATCATCTCCCACCGGGTCGCGCCAAGCGCGTAGGCGCCCTGCTTGTCGATGGACGGCGTGGTCGCGATCACCTCACGCGAGAGCGAAGTGACGATCGGCGTGATCATGAACGCCAGGATGATGCCGGCCGTGAAGAACGAGGCCCCGCTGATGTTCTGCCCGCCGAACAGGAAGCCGAGCACGGGAATGCCGTTGACGCCCGACGCGATCGAGGAGTAGATGTGCTG
>JASHXJ010000512.1 GCA_030043595.1 Trebonia sp. | reverse complement strand
AGGCGGGGAACTCGGGGGGTCAGGCGGGGAACTCGGGGCGGTCAGCGGGGAACTCGGAACGGTCAGGCGGAGAACTCGAAGCGCAGCGGCTTGTAGCCGGAGTAGTTCTCGGCGAGGGACACCGCGGCGGCACGGGAGGACGTGACGTACCGCAGCTGCGCCAGCTGCAGCTGCGACTCGAAGGGGTCCTGACCCGGCGCGACATGCAGCATCGAGGTCATCCACCAGGAGAAGTGGGTGGCCCGCCACACCCGCTCAAGGCAGGTGGCGGAGTACGTGTCGGCCAGCTCCCACGACCGGCCGAGCAGCGCGGCGCGCAGCGCGCCGGCCAGGACGATCACGTCGGAGAACGCCAGGTTGAGTCCCTTGGCCCCGGTCGGCGGCACGATGTGAGCCGCGTCGCCGGCCAGGAACAGGCGCCCGTGCCGCATCGGCCCGGCCACGAAACTGCGCATGGCGGTCACCGACTTGTCGGTGACCGCGCCCTCGCTGACGGACCAGCCGTCGATCGCGAACCGCTTCTGCAGCTCCGCCCAGATCCGGTCGTCCGGCCAGTCCTCGACCGGCTCGTCGGGCGCGACCTGCAGGTAGAGCCGGCTGACGTCCGGAGAGCGCATCGAGTACAGCGCGAAGCCGTCGGGGTGCCGCGAGTAGATCAGCTCGTCGGTGGAAGGCGCGGCGTCCGCCAGGATGCCGAGCCACGCGTAGGGATATACCCGCTCGTACACGGACAGCCCGGGAATCAGCGGGCGGCAGATCCCGTGGAACCCGTCGCACCCGGCGATCACGTCACAGGACACCTCGCGCGCGACCCCCGACTCGTCCAGGTAGGACAGCACCGGGCGGTCCGACGTCAGCTGCGACACCGCGACGTCCGACGCGGAGAACTCGATCACTCCCCCGGCCGCGAGCCGCGCGGCGATCATGTCCCTGACGATCTCTGTCTGCGCGTAGATCGTCACCCACCGCCCGTCGGTGAGCAAGCGGAAATCCAGGTGGTGGCGTTCACCCTCGAACTGCAGGTAGATGCCGCCGTGCTGCATGCCCTCGGCGTCCAGTCGCTTCCCCAGCCCGACGGCGCGCAGCAGCTCCACCGTTCCCGCCTCGAGCAGCCCGGCGCGCTGACGGGCCTCGCAGTATGCCCGCGACCGGCTCTCCACGACCACGGACTCGATACCGTGCAGCGCCAGCAGGTGCGCGAGCAGCAGGCCCGCGGGCCCGGCACCGACGATTCCGACTCGCGTCCGCGAAGTAACAGCCATGTGAACGGGACCCCTTCGAATGTCCGTATTCCGAACGATAGTTCAGAGAGCGAACACCTTGCACCCGGTCTACGATTGTTATCATCGGCTAAGCAACCACATGACCGGGCGCCGGCCTAGCGCCGCCGGTGCGGCACCATAGCGCAGCACAAGTCGGCGCAGGAGGCTCTTATGCAGGACGAACGGACGAGCGGCGACGCGGTTGCCGCCGAGGCTGGCGCGTCAGACGGCGACTTCGTCCAGTCCCTTGACCGCGGCCTGTCCGTCATCCGCGCGTTCGACGCGGACCACCCTACGCTCAGCCTCTCCGAGGTCGCGGCGGCCACCGGGCTGAGCCGCGCCGCCGCCCGCCGCTTCCTGCACACCCTCGTGCACCTGGGTTACATGCACAACAACGGCGGGCGGTTCTCGCTGCGTCCGAAGATCCTCGAGCTGGGGTACGCCTACCTGTCCAGCCTGACCCTGCCCGAAGTCGCCATGCCGCACCTGGAGGAGCTCGTCGAGCAGGTCCGCGAGTCCTCCTCGGTCTCCGAGCTCGACGGCGAGGACGTCGTCTACATCGCCCGGGTGCCAACCAAGCGGATCATGCGGGCGGCGATCAGCGTCGGCACCCGCTTCCCCGCGTACGCCACGTCGATGGGCCGTGTGCTGCTCGCGGCCAAACCGGACGACTGGCTGGAGAAGTACCTGGCCTCGGCGAGCCTGCGCGAGCTTACCGATCACACCGTCACCAGCCCCACCCAGCTGCGCCAGGAGCTGCGCAGGATCCGCAGCCGGGGCTGGGCGCTCGTCGACCAGGAACTCGAGGAGGGGCTGCGCGCGCTCGCCGCCCCGATCAGGGACCCGGACGGCACGGTGATCGCGGCCGTCAACGTGTCCACCCACGCCGGCCGCCGCAGCCTGGAGGCTGTCGTCGAGGACCTGCTGCGCCCGCTGCTCGCCACCGCCGAGCGGATCGAGCGGGACCTGGCCCGCTCCCGCACCGTGCCCCGCTCCCGGCGGGCCGTCCCGTGACGGAAGGCCGGCGCCGCTGACACTCGCTGCCGGTGACTGACACGCCCGCGGGCACCTGACACACTGTGTGTTCATGCGCACGCTCCTGGCGGACCACCCGCTGGTCACCCACAAGCTCACCCTGCTCCGCGACGCGCAGAGCGACACCGCGACCTTCCGCGCCCTCGCCGACGAACTGGTGACCCTGCTCGCCTACGAGGCGACCCGTGAGGTGCGCGTGACCGAGGTGAGCGTGACCACGCCGGTCGGCACCGCGACGGGCGCGATGCTGGCGCAGCCCAAGCCGCTGATCGTGCCCGTGCTGCGGGCCGGCATCGGCATGCTCGGCGGGATGACCCGGCTGCTCCCGATGGCCAGCGTCGGTTTCGTCGGCATGGTACGCGACGAGGAGTCGCTGGTCGCGTCCACCTACGCGAACCGGCTGCCCGCGGACCTGACCGGCCGCGAGGTGTTCGTGCTCGACCCGATGCTCGCCACCGGCGGCACGCTGGTCACGGTCATCAGCATGCTGGCCGACCGCGGCGCCGCCTCGGTGACCGCCATCTGCCTGCTCGCCGCCCCCGAGGGGCTGGGCCGCGTCGAGCAGGCCTTCCCCGGCGACGGCTCCCCCGCCGTCCGCGTCGTGACGGGCGCCATCGACGAGCGGCTGAACGACAAGGGGTACATCATCCCTGGCCTCGGTGACGCCGGCGACCGGCTGTTCGGGGAGATCTAGGAGCCTTCCGCGGGCGGCTCGCGGCGTTCCAGCGCGGCGAGCCGCAGTTCGAGCTGATCGATGCGGTGCCGGAGTATCTCCAGTTGCGCCTCGTCGGCGAGGCGGCGCTGCGCCGAGTGGCGCAGCCGCGGCGAGGCCTCGGCGCGGGACGCGACCACCGCCAGGGGGACCAGACGCTGCGGCCCGTGCGGCCCGTCGACCAGCCGGGACGGGATCTGCCCGGTGCGGTACCAGGCGCGCAGCGCGGCGCGGGAAACGCCCGTCTCGGCGGCCGCCCGTTCCAGCGGCACCCAGTCCGAGCCCTCGAGCTGAGCGTTCAGCTCGAGTTCGAGCTCCCACTCGTCAAGCCGGTCTTCCCAGTCCATCCCGCCATCCTCGGTCGCTACAGGATCTAACCCTATTAATAGCATGGTATTGACTAGGTTCAATCATGGACAGCAAGCTGACATCATGTTCGAGCGATTCACCGCGCATGCGCGGCACGTTGTCGTCCTGGCCCAGGAAGAGGCCCGGCGGCTGAACCACAACTACATCGGCACCGAGCACCTCCTGCTCGGGCTGCTCGGCGAGCGCGAAGGGATCGCGTTCCGGGTGCTCGAGGGAAACGGCATGACGCTGGACGGCGTCCGCAAGGAGGTAACCGATCGCGTCGGGCTCGGCAAGCGCGAGCCGGGCAGGCACATCCCGTTCACCCCGCGGGCCAAGAAGACGCTGGAACTGTCGCTGCGCGAGGCAGTGCACCTGCGTCACGACTCCATCGGCACCGAGCACATCCTGCTCGGCCTGATCAGGGAGGGCGACGGCGTCGCCGCCCAGATCATCAGAAACCACGCCGACCTGGGGGTGCTGCGCACCGCCGTGCTCGACCGCGTCCCGGCGGCGGCGGCCGAGCCCGCGCGGGCGCGGCGCTGGGCGCGACGCGCCACCCGTGAGTTCACCGAGGCCGACACGCTGGCCGCCCGCCCCGCCGAGTCGGCGGCGCTGACCGCCACCCCCGCCGCGGACGCCACGCTCAGCGAGGCCGCCCGGCTGGCCGGCGGGCAGCCGGTCGGCTCGCACCACCTGCTGCTGGCCGCCCTGGCCGACACCGATTCGGCCGCCGCCCGGGCGCTTGCGGCCCTCGGCGTCGACCTGGACCAGGCCAGGGAGGCGCTGCGCGAGGCGGACGTCACGGGCACAAGCGACGAGCAGCCCGA
>JASHXJ010000511.1 GCA_030043595.1 Trebonia sp. | reverse complement strand
GCCCGATCGCCACCGCCCTCACCCCGCCGCCGTGGCCGGCCAGCGGGCCGCCGGCCGGCGCGCCGGTGACCGCGTCCCAGACCCGCACCGTGCCGTCGTCGGAGCCGGAGACGATGATGTCCCGGTCCCCGGCCCGCCCGACCGCGACCGCGTTCACGGCGCCGTCGTGGCCCGCCAGCCTCCGGTGCCCCTGGCCGGCCCACGCTGCCCAGCGAACCGGCCAGTCGCCCCCAGCGGTTGCGCATGCCGCGACAAGCGCAGCGGCGTGTACCCGCGCTGCGTTGAGGGCCAGCCGGTCCATGCGGGCCGGCCGGGAAGCTGCCTTCAGCTCGTCCATGCTCAGATCAAAGGCTGCCAGCGCGCGCTTGCCGCCAGCGGTAAGCAGCCTCGTGCGCTGACCCAGGATGGACCCGGGGTCGGCGGACAGCAGGAATCCCGGGTCGCTGACAAGGGTGTCCAGTTCGCCGCACGCGGCCGCGTGCGTGGCCAGATGCTGGCGGGCGTACGGCCCGGTCGTCTCCCAGTCGCGGCTGCCGGGCTCGCCGGGCGGCGTCAGCACGCCGGTGATGCGGTGATGTGCCATCTGGACCTGGGCGGCGAGCACCCGGGCCGCGGTTTGCAGGTCCGGGCGCGGCGGGATGCTGCCAGTCAGCAGGTCGCGCAGGCTCTGGTGACGCAGCGCATAGCACGCCATCCCGGACGCCTCATCGTCCCGGCGGCTGAGAAACGCCCGGGCGCTTTCCTCGATGAACACCCGCGCGTTCTCTTGCGACGCCACCGCGGCGAAGCAGGCGAGCTGGGGCACGCTCAGCGGGGCGCGGGCGGCCCCCAGCACGCCCAGCAACGGCAGCCGCACCTGCTCCCACCGCCGCTGCTCCACCTCATCGCCGTCGGCGCCCCGCCACCGGTCGACCTGCCCGGCGTAAAACCCGGCCAGGTCAGCCGGCAATTCTCCAACGCTGCGCGGGTTCCTCGTCCCGTCCCGGATCTCATCCAGCACATACCGCAGGTAGATCCACACCCCGCCGCACGCCCCCGCCACCGTCGCCCGGAACCAGGCCAGGTCCACACCGTTCTCACGCAGTATCTTCACCAGGCCCGCGTCCTCACCGGCGGAGGACGTCACAGCCTCGATGAACCGCCGCATGTCGCCGAGATTGTCCGGGCCCTCGACCTCGATCTGCAGCCAGTCGGCCGGATTACGCACCGCGTGCAGCGCCCGGTCGATCCCCAGCCGGCTGGTCGCCACCACGAACACCCCGTCCGGCAGGCTGTCCGGCAGCCCCAGCGGCAGCCCCCGGCCCCCCGACGGCTCGGGCTCGGCCTCATCCAGCCCGTCCACCACCAGCACGACCGGCTCCCGCCGCTGCCCGCCAGCCGCCTGCTCATCCCGCTTGTGGGCCGCTGCCTCCAGCAGCCGGCTAAACCAGTCCGGCCGCGACGCCGACACCGGCAGCACGCCCTCCGGCGCCCACTCCTCCGCCAGGCCCCAGGCGGCGATCAGCTGCGCGGCCAGGCTCTTGCGCGCCGCCTCCGGAGACCGGCCACCCGGCAGCCGGGTGAAATGATGCAGCCACGGCCGGGTCCCCGCCAGGTGCGCGGCCAGCGTCGACTTCCCCACCCCCGCCTCAGCCTGCACGATCACATACCCCCGCGGCCGGCGCGCGATGAACGCGTCGATCTGCCCGATCAGCCATTCCCGGCCGGTAAACCGGGCCAGGTCCAGATCCCGCGCCAGCGGCGCCGGATCAAAACACACATCCCGCAGCCGCTCGAACCCGCCGGTAAACAAGTACTGCGTCACCGGGGCGAAATAGTTCTCCTGCTGGTTGTGAGAACCGCCGGACTGGACTCCCCGCGCGGGCTCCCTGCCCTTGGCCGTCATTCCCGGCGATCCGGCCCGGGCTCAGCATCAAAGTAGTTGACCTGCCGGTTATGCTCGCCGAACTGCACACCCCGCGCGCCCCGCAGGTCAAAGCGCCCGCCCGGCTCGCCCTGGTCGCCCGCGCCCTGATCCTCACCCGAGGCCCGCCCGCGCGCCTGCCGCTCCAGCAGGTAGGTGACCGTCATCCCAGCCGCCAGCAGCACCACGAACACCACCAGCGCCGCAGTCAGGCGCCCGGTCATCCGATCCCCCGCCACCCCCGCCACGGCGGCCAGCACGAAGGAAACGGCCGCCCCCGCTGGCCGCCAGCGCCCCGCAGGCTCTACCCGAGCCATAACCACCACCACCCGCAGCCAGGCATCCCGAAAACAGGATAAGCCACGCCCCACACGATTCCCCGGGACTCTTTCCCGCCGCCGCATGCAATGCGCGGACCCCAGACATAACTGGTCCTCATGCCTGCGCCGCCACAAGGCGCCCGGACGCGCCGCACACCGCCAGTCGTCTGTGGGTGCGGCGCCGAGCGGCGCCGCACCCACAGACGGTCACAGCCCGTAGGTCGCTTCGATCGTCAGGTGCCGTGCCGCAGCCGGGGCGCTAACCATTGGGGTATTGACACGTCCCCCTCTATTGTGATCCGTGAGCGATAACCCCTCGGCCATCGGCGATCCGATAGGCATCCTTGCATCGACGTCCATGAGTTAACCTTCATGGGCAAGGTCCCCGCCGCCCGCGCCGCAACCGGAAAATGAGATGAGCCTGCCCCGTCGTCAGCAAGCGATTCTTGACCAGATCGAGCAGCTCCTGCAAGCGGCCGATCCCCGGCTTAAATCGACGTTCTCGGCCTTTAACCGCTCAACCCGGGCAGAGCCCATTCCGAGGACCGAAGCCATTTTCAGCTGGTCGCTGCCGCGGCGGGCCGTAATGGTCTGTCTCATCGTGCTCAGCATGCTCGGCGTGCTCGTCGTCGGCATCCGCTCCACGAGCAACGATTGTCCCGGCCTGTCGTCTGACCAGGTTGTCGCGGCCGCCGCGGTGCGCTACGCCGCGTGCAGCAAGAGCACCGACGTCTGGAGCAAGGGCGGCCGCTGAGCTGCCGCACGAGTATACGAGCGACTACGCGACGATTGCTGTATGGCATCCGACGGAGCGTTAGCGGGCGGGCGCACCCCGTACCGTAGGTAGTATGCGGCAAGGATTTGCGCGCACATGGGGATGCTTGTTCCCCTCCCGTCAAGGACAGCTATGTACTTGTTCGAATGCGAGGCAACGTTCGGGGCCGATCCAGACGAGGTCTGGAAGGTCTGGACCGACGTGGCCAGCTGGCCCGAATGGGATGTCAGCAAGGAGATCGCGCAGCTCGACGGCTCGTTCGAACCAGGCGCCCGCGGCTGGGCCAAGCAGCGCGGCAACCTCGGCGGCTCCTTCACGATCACCGAGGTGGATCCCGGCCGGCGCTGGGTGAGCGAGTGCGCGGTGCCGCTCGGCACGGTCACCTTCGAGCACCTGGTGGAGCCAGCGCCCGGGGGATGCGTCCGGATCGTGAAACGGGCCTCCGTGCAGGGCGGCTCCGGGCCGCTGCTGCGGCTGCTCGCGCCGAAGATGCGCCGCGATACCGCGGCCTCACTTGCTAACCTGCAGCGCCGGGTCGGACCGTAGCACGGTGGCCTCCCGCTCCGCCGTCTGGGGCGGGGCGGACGCGGATGCGGACGTGGACGTGGACGTGAATGCGGACGCGGATGCCCCGGAGCGGATCAGCAGGGCGAGCCCGGCACCGGCGAGCATCAGCAGCCCGGCCACGAGGAAGGCCCTGTCGTAGCCCGTCGTGAGCGCCACCTCGACCGAGTGCCCGGCAGCCCGGCCGGCGCGCGCGGAACCGGCGGCGAGGGTCGCGAGCACGGCCAGGCCTACCGCCCCCCCGATCTGCCTGGTCGTGTTGACCAGCCCGGAGGCCAGCCCTGCCTCGGCAGCGGGAACTCCGGCCGTCGCGGTGAGCGTCATGGGCACGAACGTCGTCCCGACCCCGAGGCCGAACAGGGCGAGCGGGACGAACATGTGCGCCCAGTAGCCGTCACCGAAGGACAGCAGCGACATCCACAGCAGGCCTGCCGCGGACAGGACCGGGCCGAGCACCAGCTGCCGCCAGGCCCCGATCCGGCCCGCGAGCCGCGGCGCCAGCAGCGCGCCAGCCAGCGTCATCGTCCCGGCTGGCACGATGGCCAGTCCCGTGCGCAGCGGGCTGTACCCGGCGACCTGCTGCAGGTACAGGGAGATGAAGAAGTACATGCCGAACAGCCCCGCGCCGACGACCATCGCGATCCCGTTCGCCGCGCACAGCGCACGGCGCCGGAAGACGCGCAGCGGCACGAGCGGGCTGGGCGCCACCCTGGCCTCGATGAACAGCGCCGCGAGCAGGAAGGCCAGCCCGCCGGCCAGCGCCATGACGGTCTGCGTCGAGGTCCACGCGTGGGTGTCGGTGCTCACGATGCCGTAGACGAACAGGGCGAGCCCGGTGGTGATCGTGAACGCTCCCTCGACGTCCAGGCGCGGCCGTGGCCCCGGCGCCTGCGATTCCGGCAGTACCTGCGGGGCGGTGACCAGCATGAGCAGCCCGATGGGCACGTTGACGAAGAGCACCCAGCGCCAGTCGAGCAGGTCAGTCAGGATGCCGCCCGCGAGCACCCCGGCGGCGGCACCGCTGCTGGCAGTCGCCGACCAGACGCCCATAGCGCGCCGCCGTTCTGATGGATCGGTGAAGGTCGAAGTGAGAAGGGAGAGCGAGGTCGGGGCGAGCACCGCACCGCCCAGCCCCTGGGCAGCACGCGCCGCGATCAGCCATGCGCCGGTCTGGGCCAGGCCACCGACGAGGCTGGCCGCGGTGAACAGCGCCAGGCCTGCCAGGAAGACCCGCCGCCGGCCGAACAGGTCGCCTGCCCGGCCGCCGAGCATGAGAAAGCCCGCGAAGGTCAGCGTGTAGGCGTTCACCACCCACTGCTGAGAGGTGATCGTGAGCCCGAGGTCGTGGCGCATCTGCGGGAGCGCGACGTTCACTATCGAGACGTCGAGCACGACCATGAACTGCGCGACGGCGCAGATGGCGAGCACCGCCCAGCGGGTGGACGAGAGGGTCGGCGTCCGGCCGGCAACGCGAGGCGAGATCATCGCGGTCTCCTGAAATATATGGAACGGAACAGCTCTGTTCCGTATAGTACCAAGAGGAGATTTCGGAACGCAACAGGTCTGTTCTGATATATGATGGGAAACCGTGGAGGAGCCATGGAGATGACCAAGACCCTGGCGGGTCGCAGGCGGGACCCGAGGACCGACGCCGCCGCCGTGGAAGCCGTCCTCGACCTGGTCAGCGCCGGGGCGACCCTGACCGGGCTGTCCCTGGTGACGATCGCCGAGCACGCGGGCGTGTCCCGCAACTCCCTCTACCGGCGCTGGAAGACCAAGGACGACTTGTATCTCGACGTCCTGGACGCGATCAACAAGCCGCTGCCGGATTTCGACGGCCCGACCGCGCGGGACAACCTGACCACCCACCTGGCAACGCTGATCGAGCGCACTCTCGATCAGCGGGCCGGCTGCATGCTCCGGGCCCTCCTCGCCGAGGCGGGCGCCTTCCCCGAGCTGCACCGCCGCTACTTCGAGCAGATCGTGGCCCCGCGCCGGGAGGCCATGTACGGCATCCTGCGCCGGGGCATCGGCACGGGCGAGATCCGGCCGGACATCGACGTGGCGTTCGTCAACGAGGTGCTCGTCGGTCCGGTCCTGGCGCGGATGGGATCCGGGGCTACCGAGGGCCTCGATCCGAAGGAGACGAGCCGCCGGATCGCCGACCTGATCTTCAGCGGCATCGCGGCGCGCTGAACCGCCCGTCCCGGTATCCCGTCGGCGGCACGAGCAAGGTGACGAGCTGCACGCCCGGCTGGGGTCTCAGTTCTCGGAACGGTCGCTCGCGCAGCTGACGCAGACCCTCACCGGGCTCCGCGCGGCCATGCGATCCGCTGACGAGGCCGCGAAGACTGCCTTATTCTCGGCCGAACGAACCCTGGCTCCTCCCCACCGTCCGCCACTCGGCATCGGGTGACGGGCAGCCGCCGGGCCAGCTGGCCAGCCGGCAGGCGGCCTGGAAGGTCGAGTTCAGGAACCCGAGCAGGTAGCTGTCGGGATCGCTGGCCGCGCGCACGGCGGCGTACGGGAGCACGAACTCGCCGAGCTGCCCGTCGTAGTACGCCGCCGCGGGGGTGACGGCCTGGTCGGCGAAGCCGGCCGGCGCCGGGTACGCGTAGGAGTAGAAGATGCCTTCGGCGGCGCCGCCCGGCCAGTAGCCGCAGCTGGAGACCTCGTCGCTGTAGGCCTCGGCCATCACCCAGTCCGGGCAGTTGGGAATTCCCCCGGGGTGGCGCGGCGCGGGACGGCCGGAGAAGCGGGTGACCGCCAGGTCGAAGGCGCCCCAGAAGAAGTGGACCGGGCTGGCCTTCCCCCGGAACCCGGCGCGGAACCGGGTCATGACCCGGTGCGCGTCGACTAGCGACAGCCAGAAGCGGTGCATGGCGCCGGCGTCGTACTGGTCGTGGACGTCATCGGCGTCGAACGGGATGGCGTCGGGGATCTCGTTCGGGGTGGTGTTGATGGCCACGTCGATGCCCAGGCTGTCCAGCTGTGACCGGAACTCGGCGTAGAAGTCGGCCACGGTGCGGGGGACCAGGGCCATCCGGCGGACCGTACCGTCCGTGCGGGCGATCGTCAGCTCGTGCCGGCTGAAGTCGAACTCGACCTCCACGCCCCCGTCCCGGTACGGCATCAGCGAGGTGCTCAGGCCACGGGCGGTGACGTAGAGCGTGGCATTCCAGAAGTGATTGAGCGGCGGCTCGAGCGCCATCCGGGTCTTGCCGACGATCTGGGTCCACAGGTGAACGGTGTCCCGAGTCGGCTGCCACTGCTCCAGCGGCAGCTCCGGCCAGCTCATAACCATGACCGCGATCCTAATAGGGCCGGGCCGTGGGTGGATTCCTGCTACGTTCTGCGCATGGGATTTTTCGACAGGCTGGGCGCCCAGGGCGCTTATGACCAGGTCTACGGCGGCGGGATGCCCCACCACGACGTGACGCATGAGCTGCTGGCGGGCGCGGCCGGCTTCGAGGCCGTGCGCATGTACGAGCACCACCGCGAGCGGGAAGGCATCGTCGAGCACCATGAGCTCGGCAAGGAACTGCTGGCCGGGTTCGCCGCGGCGGAGGTCGACAAGCACTTCGACAGCGGCCGCTTCGGCCACCTGGACCGTGATCAGGCCCGGTTCCAGGCCCAGCAGCAAGCGGACTACCTCTGGCAGCAGAACAACGGCCGGTACTGAGCCATAGCGCCGTCCCGCGAGCTGCCAGGATCGTGACGTGGAGATACTGAGCAGCCGTATCCTGCTGCGCCCGTCCGACCTGGACCGGAGCCGGCGCTTCTACCGCGATGTCCTGGGCCTGGCGGTCTACCGGGAATTCGGCCCCGCGGAGCATCCCGCGATGGTGTTCTTTCTCGGCCAGGGCATGCTCGAGGTGTCCGGGCAGGCGGCGGCGCCCGCGGCGGGCCCGGTGAGGATCTGGCTGCAGGTACGGGACGTGCACGCGGAGCACGCCCGGCTGGCCGCGGCCGGAGTCCGCGTTGTCCGGGAACCGGTAGCCGAGCCCTGGGGACTGATCGAGATGTGGATCGAGGATCCGGATGGTGTCCTGATCGTCCTCGTTGAAGTGCCCGCCGATCACCCGCTCCGCCGCGACTCGCGCTAAGGCCGGTTACCAGCCCAGTTCGCGCAGGCGCTCGTCGTCGATGCCGAAATGATGCGCGACCTCGTGGATGACGGTCCGGCGGACCTGGTCGGCGACCTCGTCCTCGGTGCGGCAGATCGCGCAGATCGCCTGACGGTAGATCGTGATGCGGTCGGGCAGGACGCCGGCGTACTGCGTGGTGCGGCTGGTGAGCGGGACGCCCTCGTACAGCCCCAGCAGGCCAGCCGGTCCCGGGCGGTGCTCGACCGTCACGGCGACGTTGCTCATCAGCCGTCCGAGCCCTTCGGGCAGGCCGTCCAGTGCCGTGACGACCATGTCCTCGAAACGACCCGGCTCGACCTCGATCACTAGCTCATTGTCCACCGCCGCACTGCTAGTGTTCCGGCGAGTGGCGGCCGGCACCGGCCGTGAGCTGGCGAGGAGGCACCTGTGACCGATCGCGGAGGATTTCATGTCCGCAGCACGTGACCTGGCCGACCGGTTCCACCGGCGCTGGCTTGCCGAGAACCCGTTCACCGCGACCATATACGGCGTCCCCGGGTACGACGACCTGGTTCCCGACGAGAGCGAGGCGGGCCGGCACGCCTGGCGCGCCGAGGCCGGGCAGTTCCTGCGCGAGGCGGACGCGATCGCACCCGGGCAGCTGTCGGCGGCGGACGCCGTCACCCTGGAGTGCGTAAAGGAGGCGGCCGCCCAGGAGCTGGAGAGCATCGAGCTGGCACGGGCTGAGTACACGGTCACCCCGATGCAGTACGCGGGGCCGCCGGCGTTCCTCGCGGTCGCCGCGCGGACGGTCCTGGTCGATACGGACGCGGCCGAGGCCTACCTGACCCGGCTGCGGCGCAGCGGATCCTGGCTTGACCAGCTCGGCGAGCGGCTGCGGGCCGGGGCGGACAAGGGACGGCTGCCGGTCGCCCCGCTGGCCGAGCAGGCCATCGTCTGGGCCGAGCGCGTGCTGGCCGACCCCGGCAGCAGCCCGGTGCTTTCCCCCCGGCCGCCGCAGGGATGGGACAGGACGGCGGCGTGGGAGCAGGAGCGCCAGGCGGCCGCCGATGAGGTGGTGAACCCGGCGCTGGCCAGGTGGGTCGCCACCGTCAGGGAGCTGCTCCCGCAGGCCCGGCCGTCCGGGGAGGCGGGACTGGCCTACCTGCCTGGCGGGGACTCCGATTACGCGCGGTCGGTCCGCGTCTACACGACCCTGCCGCTATCACCGGAACACCTGCACCAGGCCGGCCTGGAGCACGTCGCGGCGCTGGAGGCCCGGGCTGTGGACCTGGGCGCCGGCCTGGGGCTGTCCGGGCTTGGCGAGGTGTTCGCCGCGGTGCAGGACTCGGCGGGGAAGATTCCCGCGCAGGAGGCCATCCGCAAGGCGGCGGAGGCGGTCAGGCGCGCCGAGGCTCGCGCGGCTGAGTTCTTCCCCGACCCTCTTCCGCCGCCGTGCGAGGTGACGCCCATGCCGGAGGTCGTGGCCGTCGGCGGCGCGGCGCCGCACTACACCCCGCCCCGCCTTGACGGCGGGCGGCCTGGCACGTTCTGGTTCAACACCCGGCGGCCCACCGCCGGCACCGGATGGGACATCGACGTGGTGGCCTTCCACGAAGCCGTGCCCGGACATCACCTGCAGCTGTCCCGCCTCCAGCTGCTGACAGACCTGCCCGCGCTGCAGCGCCAGCGCAGCCTCCCCGTGTTCTCCGAGGGCTGGGGGCTGTACGCTGAGCAGCTCGCCGAGGAAGCGGGGCTGTATCCGAACGACCGCGCCCTGCTCGGCTCGGTCAGCTCGTCGCTGATGCGGGCCGCCCGGCTGGTGGTCGACACGGGCCTGCACGCCTTCGGCTGGAGCCGCGAGCGCGCCCTTGACTACATGGCCGGTCACGTCCCCATGCCGCGGGAGTACCTGGCCGCCGAGATCGACCGGTACGTCGTGATGCCAGGGCAGGCCCTGGCGTACCTGACCGGCAAGCTCGAGATCCTGCGGCTGCGGGAAGAAGCCCGCGTCCGCCTGGGTCCGGCGTTCTCCCTGCCCGCCTTCCACGCCGCCGTCCTGGACCACGGCTCCCTTCCCATGCCGGCCCTGGCCCGCAGCATCAGCGGCTGGCTGGATCGCTCGTCGGGATTGTGACCTGGGTGCGGACTGGCGCGGGCGGGCCGCGCGGCACCGCCATGCTCGCACGCCCGCCGTTCGAGCGGCTGACGCCTACGACTACGGTGGTGCGTGTGCGGGGTGTGCCATGGTGGGGCGTGGTCTCGTCGGCTGCCGCCCCCGTGCTGATGGTCACCGGGTGGACGGTCGCCGCCAGGCTGCAGCCGCCCTCGTTCGACCCGGTTGCCCAGCCGGTCAGCGCGCTGGCCGCGCTGGGCGCTACCGACCGGTGGGTGATGACGCTGACCTTCGTGGTGGTCGGCGGCTGCTATCTGCTCACCGGGCTTGCGCTGCGGCCGGCCGGGACGCCGGGACGGCTGATCCTGATGGCCGGGGCTGTGGCGGGCGCCCTGGTCGCGGCGAACCCGGAGCATCCCGGGGCCACGTTTCCGCTGCCGCACATCATCTGGGCGACGGCCGGGTGCGCCGCGGTGGTGGCCTGGCCGGCGGGGGCCTGGCGGCGCGGGCGCTCGGTACCGTGGGGCCTGCGGCCGGCGGTATCGGCCGGTGCCGTGGCGGTGCTGGTGGTCCTGCTGGGCTGGTTCGCCGCGGAGCTGATCACCGGAGCCGGGCAGGCCGGGCTGGCCGAGCGCGTCTTCGGCGCCGCGCAGGCGCTGTGGCCGCTTGCGGTGGTCGTGTCCTGCCGTCGTGCCGCCGTCGGGGCGGATGTCAGGCCCACCGGCATGCCCGGCCTGGAGCAGGCAGGCGCGCCCGAAACGTCATAGCGAAGCGCCATAGGATTGCCGGGTGGAAACAGGGCCGGAGCGGCCGGAAGCACCGGCGTTGGCCGCCCAGCTGCGGCGCGCCTGTTCATTCGGCGCTGCCGCCGCGCAGTACGCGCGGCACCGCCCTGGCTACTGCGAAGCGGCGGTCCGCTGGTGCCTGGCACCGGTCAGCGGCTCACGGCCCGTGCGGGTGGCGGACCTCGGCGCGGGGACCGGCATCCTGTCCGGTGCGCTGGCCCGCCTCGGTGCCGATGTTGTCGCGGTAGAGCCGGACCAGGCGATGCTCGCCGAGTTGCGCCGCCGGCTGCCCGGAGTGCGCGCTGTGGAAGGCAGCGCCGAGGCACTCCCGCTGCCGGCCCACAGTGTGGACGCGGTGCTGTGCGGGCAGGCGATGCACTGGTTCGACCTGGACCGGGCGCTGCCGGAGATCGCCAGGGTGCTGGCGCCTGGCGGCGTGCTGGCCGGGCTGTGGAACCTCGATGACGACCGCGTCGGCTGGGTGGCCGGGCTCGCCGCGATCAGCAAGAGCAGGACGACGTTGTCACGCTGGCGGGCAATCCCGGATGCCGGCACCGAACGAGGGGTGCTGCGCGCGGGCAGCAGCTGGTTTGCCCCAGTGGAGGAGGGCGAGTTCGGCAATGGGCAGCCGCGCAGTGCGGAGTCGCTGGTCGCCGCTATCGCCACCACATCCCGGATGCTGGTGCTGGAGGAGACGGAGCGCGCCAGGACGCTCGCCGCGATCCGCGATTACCTGCACCGCCAGCCGCAGACATCGGCCGGTGAGTTCACCCTGCCGCTGGTAACCGTCGCGATGCGTACCGTCCGTCGGCCTGAGCCCGCGTGATTCCGGGCTGGTGCACAGCGGAACCCAATCTTTGTGCGATGTCCGGCCCGCCATAGGGTGTCAGACATCGCACAAACATCCGGTCCCCCGCGCGGGCAGGCAGGGCAGCGAGTCCGTGGCATCGCGGCAGGGGTTACTTGGCCAGGCAGCCTCCGTCGGTTACCAGGGTCTGGCCGGTCATGTAGTCGGAGGCGGCCGAGGCGAGGAACAACGCGGGTCCCTTGATCTCCGCGGCCTCCGCGATCCGGCCCATGGGGACGAAGGCGTTGATCGCGCCGCGGACTTGCGGGTCATCGATCGCACCGCGGCTGAGGTTGCTCTGGTAGAAGCCCGGGCACAGCGCGTTGACCTGGATTCCCCGCGTGGCGTACTCGAGCCCCAGCTCGCGGGTCAGGTTGATCACGGCGCCCTTGGCGGCGTTGTAGGCCAGCGCCGGGAACAGGCTGGATGAGCCGGCCAGGCCCCAGATCGACGCGATATTGATGATCTTGCCGGACTGCTGGCCGGCCATCACCTTCAGCGCCTCGCGGGCGCAGAAGAACACGCCGTCCAGGTCCACGTCCAGCACGGCACGCCAGTTGGCGGTCGGGTACTCGTGCAGCAGCAGGGCCTCTGGGTCGGCGATCCCGGCATTGTTGAACAAGATATCCAGCCCGCCCAGAGCCTGCACCGTACGCGCCACCATGGCCTCGACCTCGGCCTCGGCCGTGACGTCGCAGCGGATCGCCACGGCGCGGCGGCCGAGGCCCTCGACGGCCGCGGCCGTCGCGCGGGCAGACTCCGCGTCGATGTCCGCGCAGGCGACGTCCGCGCCCGCCTCCGCCATCACCTCGCTGAACTGCCTGCCCAGGCCGCTGCCGGCCCCGGTGACCAGCGCGACCTTGCCATCCAGGCGGAACAGGTCCATCGGATCACTCACGGCGCCCTCGCTTCCTCCCGGCCACAGCACGCCTGCCTTCCTGCGTACCCGCCGGCGCGCCGCGGCGGAAGAGGGCATTCCCGGCGTTGACGACAGCCACAACTACCGTGGTTCACCGCACCACCCCAGCCACAAACCAGCCCGCCGCCGAGCTGTCGTAGCTGACATGGGGTGTGAGTACCGGGACTGCGCGGCGCGCCGCTGGCGCAACGCCGCGCGCGGCCGCGAGGAAGCTGTCTAGCGGGCCGCCGGCACGATCAGCTCGCGGCCCCGGTAGAACCCCTCCTGCTCGCCCAGCACATACGGAGCCATCGCCTCGCGCCGCCGTGCCTCATCCGGCGATGCCCGCCACGCGTCGCATGCCTGCCTCGATGACCAGAAGGACACGCCGACGATCTGCTGCTGGTCCTCCGACCAGTACGCGAAGGCGCCCAGCATCCCGTCCGGATGCGTACCCGGCCGCCAGGCCCGCTCGAATTCGGCCAGCACGCCCGGCTTGACCCGGCGTGTCGTCGTCCAGACAAAGTGCTCCTCGTGCTCCTCCATCGCGGCCTCCTCCACACCACCCCGTACGGCACCGAAGCCACACTGATCACTACTGTCCCCGAGGTAAAAGGGCTTGAACCCTCGCGCAGCCCTCGCGCAGCCCTCGCACAGCCGTCAGACGGCCACCAGGAGCAGCCGGCTGGCAAGCGCGGTCGAGGAAGCCAGGGAGTCGAGGAACAGCCCGCGCGCGACCGGATCATCCCGTACCTGCCACAGCAGCAGTGCGCTGGTCCAGGCCATATCCCTGGCGCTGTTGATGCTCCAGTTGGCGACCAGGTCGGCCACCGCGGACAGATGCCGGCCAACGGCGAGTTCGGCGGCGGTTTCGAAGGACTGCCTGACCGACTGCTCGGCCGCGTCCAGCAGCTGGTCGATCTTCTGGTAGTCGGCGAAATGCGCGTCGGGTGCGGTCGCCGCAGCCGCGCAGGTGCCGGCGACCGCGATCGGCAGGTCGTGGTTGATGTGCGCGTTCATCCCCGCCAGCGCGAACTGGATCGGCTCGATCCCCGGCGTCGCGCGCCGCTCGATCAGCGGCTGCCACGCCGGCGGCACCGCCGCCGGATCGCCCGCGGCGTCAGCCGCGCCGAAGTACAGGTTCGCGAACCTGACATCAAGCTGGGCCATGAACGCCGGGTCGGCGAAAAAACCCTGGCTGAGCTCGCCATCCACCTGCCTGGTCACGTCCAGGTACATGCGGTTGAAGCACGCCAGCCCGTCCGAGGCGGGCAGCCCCGCCCCGATCGCCTGCATGCGAGCGATCGCCTCCGCCACCGAGACGACCGGCGGCGCGTCCGGTCCGGGCGCAACGGCCGCCATCAGGGCACGATGACCACAGGCACCGGGGAGCGCCGGGCCAGGCTGACGGCAACCGAGCCGACCATCCGGTGCATCGCGCTCGACGAGCTGCCAACCACGATCGCCGTGTTGTCGCCTGGATGGGCGTCGCGGACGTGCGAGGCCGCCCCGATGAGCTCCTCCGGGATCATCCCCTGCCGCCGCTCGAACCGCCAGCGCTCCTCGCGACCGCGCAGCTGCTCGCCCGCCTGGGTGTGCAGGTCCCGCTCGACGTCGTCGAAGGTCTCTTCCATCTCGGCGATCGCATCGGCCGACAGCATGTCGATGGCGGCCAGGTGCGCGACGTACACCACGACGATCTCGCCGGTGCGCCCCTCCAGCAGGCGGACGGCGGCGTCCAGCGCCCGGCACGCGGGAGGGGATCCGTCATACCCGACGACGAGGTAAAGGTTCACGGCCGGCTGGGCATCAGCGCTCACGGTCGCTGATCATAGCCCCTTCCGGTCTTTCCCATTCGGCAGAACGGGCCGTGGCGGCTGCCCCGGGTCAGCCCGGTTCGCGCTCGAGCCATTCGACCCACTGGCCGGAGGGATGCGCGCGAGCCAGCAGCCGCCCCCGGTCGGTGCCGCGGTCGAAGGTCCGCGCTCCCAGCACGGCGAAGACGCCATTGCGCTGGTAGTCGCCGACCAGCGACGCGGGCAGCTCGAGCCCCTGCACGCTGTCCCGCCCCGCTGGCCCGAGCGGGACGAGGGGATCGAGCGAGAGCCAGGTCACGGGACGGCTGCGGCCTGCCTCGGCCAGGATCCTCGTCAGCTCCGCGCGGCGCCGCGGCGGCAGGAAGACCGCCAGGTATGCGTCGGTCACCAGGACTGGGCGTCCTGGCGCGATGCCGTCGAGCACCTTCGGCAGCGTCTCGATCACGTCGCCGGCCAGGATCGGCGCCGGGTGCCGCCTGGCTAGCTCGATCGCCGCCGCCAGCCGGTCCAGCGCCGACGCCTCCGGCGGCGCGCACGCCAGCAGCCAGGACGTCGCCGCGGGATCCCGGACGTCGACCGGGTCCACGTCGATCCCGGCCCGTTCGGCGATGGGCGGGAGCGTTACCTGCGGCGGCTGACGCGATCCGCGCACCTCGCAGCGCAGGCACAAGGGCGCATCCGCCGGCCCGGACGCCTGGCCGCCCACCAGGTAGCGGAACCGGTCGAGCTGCAGGCCGAGGCCCGCGCCGGTGCCCAGGTCCGCCAGCCCGGCCGGCTCCGCGGCCGGACCTGCCGCCGCGATGCCCAGCGCGATCTGCGCGCACCGGGCCACTTCGTTCATCTGGTACCGGTGCCTGCCGCACTCGGCCATGATGTCGTCCAGCCGGGCGGAGATGAACGCCCGGGCCGCCGGGCCGAAGCCAGCGTCGAATCGCGGCTGCGCCGCTCCCGGCTGCGGGAAGTAGCCGGCCAGCGGCCGCGGTCGGTCCCGGCGCACAAGGAACGTGACGGCCGCGCTGGCCAGCAGGGCAGGCAGCCGGTCTGACGGCAGCCCGGCTAGCCGGCCCAGCAGGTCATCGTGCTCCCCGATCACGCCGAACAGCGCCGCCGTCAGCCGCCAGGAGTCCGGCGCGTCCGCCGCGGACCAGCCGGCCGCGACCTCAAGCGCCTGCGCGCGGACCTGCTCGACCGGGGAGTCAGTTACCGCCATCCCCGCCGCCTGTCAGGGCGAGCAGCTTCCCGGCCTGCTCGGCCCCCGTGACGGGCAGGCCCGCCGGGTCCAGCAGCCCGACCTGGACCAGCAGGCAGGCCTGATCCCAGTAGATGTGCTCGTGGGTGATCTTGCCGTCCCTGAACCCCGCGACCACGCAGACCGCCAGCCGGACCGGCCTGCCGGTCGGCGGCACGCCGGGAAGCAGGTGGTTCATGGGGATGTCGTGGGTGAACGACATCACGAGCTCGTCGATCACGTGGTCGCTCCCGACGGTCCGGGAGATCCGCGTGATCGTCGTGTCCTTCGGCCAGTGGCCGATGAAGACCTGATCGTAGAACCGGCGTACCTCATCCCAGCCGACGCCTCCGGTCAGGACCGGGACGTGGTTGAGGTACGGGTCGGCGGTCATGGTCGCCATCGCGGCGTCCACGTCCATGGTGGCGAACTCCGCCGCCAGGTGGTCGTCGAGCACGACCCCGAGCCCGCCGTGCCGTTCGGTATCTGTCATGCGAATCCTCCGACCGTTCGCTTCGTCAGGCCTCAGCCACCCGCTGCCCGCCCGGCAACGGCGGTAAAGGCGATGGTCTGCGTCCACCACGCCGGATCGTCGCACCGGGCGAGGAACGCGCCGATCGACCGGTCGTCCAGCGAGCCCGACGCCACCAGGCGAGGGCGCAATTCGACGACGGTCTCCCGCCAGTACTCCGCCCACGGCGAGCCGCCGTTGTACACCGCGGTCTCCGCCGTGCCCGCGATGTCGGTCACGCCCAGCCCGGCGAGCATCCCTGGCAGCCGCCGCCCGACGAAGTAGTCGATTCCCTGCACGCGCGACCAGGCCAGCCAGCCCTGCCAGAACGCGCGGACCTCGGGCGGCTCGGCGACGCTGACCGGCAGGAAATCCGGCTCGATCAGCAGGATCGCCCCGGCTGGCCGCGCGCTGGCGACGAGGTTCGCAACGGCCGCGTCCCGGTCCGCCACATGGTGCAGCACGGCGCGGGCCGTCACCAGGTCAAAATCCCCCGGTTCGACAGGACCCGCCACGATGTCGCCCTGCCGGAACTCCAGCCCGGGCGCGTCCGCGTCCGCCAGGGAAAGGTCCAGGTCCACCGCGACCGCCCGCCCGCCGGGCGCGACCTGCCCGGCCAGCCAGGCCGACATGGAGCCGTTGCCGCAGCCGACTTCCAGGGTGCGGGCCCCCGGCCACGTGCCCAGCCGCGCGATGTGGCGGCGGTGCATCGGGTCGAGCAGCCGCGACATCAGCGCCAGCCGCTGGCGCTCCCCTGCCAGATGATGATCAAGCGCGTACTCTGACATGCTGCCCCCTCACATAGAGTAACCGGATGCGCAAGACCCGGCTGGGTGACCCAGGCGTTCGTGCTGCTCTCCCGGGTACTGTGGCACCGTGAGCGAGCAGAGCGCGGCGTGCCGCGAACCGGGGCCGCTGCGCCTGCGGAACAGCGAATTCCCGCCCTCTCGCATGCTCGTCATGGCGATCGTCAACCGCACGCCCGACTCCTTCTACCGGCCCGGGCTGACCTGGGACTTCGAGGCCGCGCTCGACCGCGCGCACGAGGTCGTCGCCGAGGGCGCGGACATCCTCGATGTTGGCGGCGTCCCCGCCAAACCCGGGGACGAGGTCAGCGTCGCCGAGGAGATCAGGCGCGTCGTCCCGTTCATCGCGACGGTCCGCGCGGCCTATCCCGAGCTCGTGATCAGCGTCGACACATGGCGTCACGAGGTAGGCAGGGCCGTGTGCGAGGCAGGCGCCGACTTGCTGAACGACACGTGGAGCGGCTGGGACGGGAAGCTGGCGGAGGTGGCGGCGGAGTTCGGCGCGGGGCTGGTGTGCTCCCACGTGGGCGTGCTGACGCCGCGGACCAGGCCGTTCCGTGTGTCGTACCCGGACGTGATGGCGGACGTGCTCGACCGGACGCTGACGCTGGCCGGGCGGGCACTGCGGGCCGGGGTCGACCCGGCGCGGATCGTCATCGACCCCGCGCATGACTTCGGCAAGAACACCTGGCATTCGCTCGAGCTCACCAGGCGGCTCGCCGAGCTGACCGCGACCGGATGGCCGGTGCTGCTGTCCGCCTCCCGCAAGGACTTCGTGGGGGAGACGCTCGGCGCTGCCATCGAGGACCGGCTGGCGGGCACACTCGCGGTGACGGCGGTGAGCGCCTGGCTGGGAGCGCGGATCTTCCGCGCGCACGACGCCAGGCAGACACGGCAGGCGCTGGACATGGTGGCCGCCGTCAAGGGCGACCTGATGCCCGCGCGAACCGTGCGGGGACTGGCGTAACGGGGGTGACGTGGACCGCGACGGGCTGAAGGTCGTTCCGGAAGCCGTGCCCGCGGCCGTGGCGGAACAGCCCGGACCACGGGGCGGGACGTTCCGGGCGCTGCGCTCGCGGCCGTTCCGGCTGTACTTCGCGGGGCAGATCGCCTCGGCGAGCGGGACGTTCCTGCAGCAGACCGCCATCGGCTGGCTTGTGCTGCGGCTCACCGGCTCGGCGGCGGACCTCGGGCTCGTGCTCGCCGTGGGCGGCGTGCCGTCGCTGCTGTTCGGCCCGTGGGGCGGCACGATCGCGGACCGGGTGGACCTGCGCAGGCTGCTCATCGGCACCCAGTCGGCCTATGCGCTGCTGGCCGGCCTGCTGTGGGCGCTGGCGGCGGCAGGGGAGGCCTCCGTCGCGGCCATCGTCGCGATCAGCGTGGCCGGCGGCGTGGTGCAGATCGCCGACTCCCCGGCCCGCCAGGCGTTCGTCGGCTCCCTGGTGACGGCGGAGGACCTGTCCAGCGCGGTCAGCCTCAACGGCGTCGTCGTCAACAGCGCCCGCGTGGTCGGCCCGGCGCTCGCGGGCGTGCTGATCCTCACGGTCGGCACCACGCCGTGCTTCGCGGTCAACGCGCTGTCCTACCTGGCCGTGATCGCCGCGCTCGTGATCTTGCGGCCGCTGCGGTCCGGCGCGCCGCGGCACGCGGGCGGCGGCGTCCGCGCCGGCCTGCGGTACGCGGCCAGCCGCGAGCAGCTGTGGCTGCCGCTCGTCATGATGGCGCTGGTCGGGCTGCTGTCGTTCAACTTCCCGGTCATCTTGCCGGTGCTGGCGAAAGACACGTTCCATGGCACCGGCGGGACCTACGGGCTGCTGTCCACCGTGCTCAGCATCGGCTCGGTCGCGGGCTCGCTCGGCGTCGGCCTGATCCGGCACCCTCGTCGTCCGTACCTGATGGCCGCCTCACTGGCGTTCGGGCTCGGCCTGGCGGCGACGGCCGTGGCCCCGGATGTCGCCGTCGCGTGCGTCACGCTGCTGGCGGCGGGGGCGGCGGGATTCTCGTTCGTGACCCTGGCCTCGACGACGCTGCAGCTGCACTCATCGCCCGCCTTCCGCGGCCGGGTCATGGCGCTGTGGGTGTTCGTCTACCTCGGAACCAGCCCGGTCGGCAGCATCATCACCGGCGAGATCATCGCGGCGGGCGGCTCCAGGGCTGCGCTCCTCACCGGCGCCGCTGCGTGCCTGGCCGCGGCTGGCATCGCCGCCCGGGTGCACACGCCGCCGCACCCGGACGCGGCGCTCACGGACCTCACCCCGGCATAGCCGCGCGGCACCTCCGCGCCGGCGGGCTACGAATAGGTCAGCCGGTCGCGCACCGACACCACGCCCTGCACGTGCCGGATGCGCCCGATGATCTCGCGCCCGAGGGAGGCGCTCTCCGCAGTGCCGGCCACCGTGGCGATCCCGTCGGTGACGGCCACAGAGAACCTGTCCGGGTCCGCGCCGAACTCGCCGCGGATCACCCGGTCCATGATGTCCTGGCGGATCTCCTCGTCCGGGCGGTCGAAGACCCACAGCACGTCGGCCCGGCTGATGATGCCGATGAGGTGCCCCTCGGGATCCGTCACGGGGATCCGCTTGACCCCGCGGGTGTACATCAGCCAGGCGGCGTGCTCCACCGTGTCGTCAGGCAGCACCGTTACCGCCGGATGGGTCATCAGGTCGGCCGCCGTGGCACCCTCTGCCTTCTCCATGTCCCGGTGGCGCAGGATGCCGGCGGTCGTTCCGGCTAGCGAGGCCTGTTCGCCGAGGGCCTCCTTGGGCAGCATGTCCGCCTCAGAGACGATGCCGATCACCTTCCCGTCGTCGTCAAGCACGGGGAACGCGCTCACCCGCTGCTTGTGCAGCATCGCGGCCATCTCCTTGAACGACGCGCTCGCGCGTACCGCCACCACGTGGGTGGTCATGATGTCCCGGACGCTGGACTTCATCGTCCTCACCCCTTCCGCGCGCCTCCCGAGCCGATCTAATGCCCGACTTACCCCACGCTCGCCGTGGGCACGCGACATTGGAAGGGCCATTCGTCAGAATGCGGGTATGTCTTCTTGCGCGACGGCTGCCTGCGGCAGCCGGGATCCGCGGACTTAAGGCCCTTTGCAGACGGGTGCCGCGCGAGAGATAACTGGAAACGGCGACAAACAAGGGAGGCGACGCCGATGGCGCCAAAGCCTGTCGTAGTTGGCGTGGACGGTTCAGAGGGATCACTGCGCGCGCTGGAGTGGGCCGCGCTGGAAGCCCAGCGCCGCGGATCGCCCCTGCGGATCGTGTCGGTCCCGGCCATGCCGGCCCGGATGCACCCTGGTGACGGGCCCACGCAGACCGTCGCCAGCGAGCTGGAGGAGTTTTACGAGCGGGCCCTCGGCGCCGCCATCACCCGGAGCCAGGAGATCGCCCCTGGCCTGCTCATCGACACCGACCTGCTGTCCGGACCGCCGGCCGTGGCTATCGCCGAGGCCGGCGCGGGCGCGCTGATGATCGTTGTCGGCGCGCGCGGGATAGGCGGGTTCACCGCGATGCTGCTCGGCTCGGTCAGCAGGTACGTGGCCACGCACGCGCCGTGCCCGGCGGTCGTGGTCCGGGAGCAGTCGGACGCCGTCCACGGCGAGATTGTCGTCGGTGTCCGCGACCCGCACGAGATCACCGAGGCGCTGTCGTTCGCCTTCGAGGAAGCCGCGCTGCGCTCAGCTGACCTGGTCGCCGTGCACACGTGGCACACGTTCCTGCAAGCGCACGGCGGGACCGAAGACGCGACCGGGGACGCGGCCGACTCCGAGTCCGCGGAAACCGGCAGCATGCTCGGGGAGGCCCTGCGCGAATGGCGGGACAAGTATCCCGCCGTGACGCTCCGTCAGGACGTCGTGCGTGGTCACCCCGCCCAGGTGCTCGCCGGGTACTCGGCGCGCGCGGACCTCGTGGTGATCGGCAGGCACGGCGCGTCAGGCAGCGGCCCCGCCATCGGGTCGACCCAGCACGCCGTGCTGAACCACGCGCGCGGACCGGTCGCGATCGTCCCGAACGCGGACTGACGGGCTGCGCCGGCGGTCACTGGTAGGAGATCATGACCGGTGCCGGCGTGTGCGCCATCGTGTCGGCCGGGCTGATCATCGGATGGTCCTCGACATAGAAGTTCTTCCACCCGAAGAAGACCCCGCGCGGTGCCGCCGCGGTGACGGCGTCCCAGGTCTGCTGCTTCTCGGCCGGCGTGCCCTGCCCGTCCATGTGGATGAGGATCGCCAGGTCGTCCTCGCTGGTGTCGAGGTACTGCTCTCCGGAGATCATCGACAGCCTGAACTGGTGCAGCACGAGCACCTTCTGCGGCAGGCGGTCACGGGCGGTCAGGGCGGCCAGCCAGTGGATGACGCTGTTGACTTCGGCAGCGCTGACGCTGCCGATCTGCTTCAGCGGCAGCTGACCGGGCTGCAGCTTCCACTCAGGATCCAGCGCCAGCCCGACGTTCGGCAGCGCCAGCAGCGACTGGTAGTACTCGGCCTGGGCGAGCAGGCTCGCGCGCCCGGCCTGCAGGTCCAGGATCACGTACATGCCTGCCCTGGTGGCCGCGCGGATCCAGGGCAGCAGCGCCGACACGGGTGTCACGTACGAATAGGTCCCGTCCGGGCCCGGATTCGCCTGCGCCACGGTGGCGATGATCTCGAAGGCGGGGATGACGGGCACCGTGCTGAGCCCCTGGTACAGCGCGGCCGTCTGCTCGGCGCGCTGGATGCTGGCCGCCAGGTCCTGCTGGCCGAGCACGCCGAGGCCGGGGACTCCGGGGTGGCCGTAGAGCGCGACGAGGCGGTGCTCGGGGAAGAGTACCTGCCCGCCGCCCGTCAGCTGGGTGCCCGTGGCGGCCACGGCCACCCGGGACGCCAGCCGCGCGGCCGGCCCGAACCCGGC